>DATCFX010001355.1:0-13562 GCA_036509275.1 Pirellulales bacterium
CGCGGCGCTCGCTGGAATTGGCGGCCGTGGATCGCGCGCTGCTGCGGCTGACCGGCTTTTTGCCGCCGGCCATGCGGCTGTTGATCGTCAAGGACCTACGGCTGTTCCGCCGCGATCCGCTGCAATGGTCGCAGACACTGATTTTTTTTGCCCTGCTGCTGTTTTATTTTTTCAACACCCGCAAGCTGAGCCACAACCCCGCCTACATCGGCTGGATCAACATGATCAGCTTTCTGAACCTGGCGATCATCGGGCTAATGCTCTCGACGTTCACCACGCGCTTCGTGTTTCCGATGATCAGCCTCGAAGGCCGGCGGTTTTGGATCCTGGGACTGCTGCCCGTCGGGCGCGAAGTCATCTTGCGCTCGAAGTACTTGTTTGCCACGCTGGGTTCCATCGGCCCCTGCTGCGTGCTGGTCGTGGCCAGCGACGTGCTGTTGGGCGTTTCGCGCCCGATCCTGCTGGTCCACTTGCTGCTGTGCATCGCGCTGTGCTCGGGCCTGTCTGGCATTGCCGTGGGCCTGGGGGCGATGATGCCCAACATGCGGCAGCCGTCGCCATCGCGGATTGCCGCCGGCTTTGGCGGCACGCTGACGCTGGTGCTCAGCACCGCGTTCATCGCCATCACGGTGCTGTCCACCGCCGCTCCCTGCCACTTTTACATGGCGATGCTCGACAGCCCCACGCTCCAGCGCGCGCTGGATCACCAGGCGATGGAACTCCAACTGGTCGCCGGCATGATCGGCAGTGTGCTTTCCGGCATCCTGGCCACCGTCGTGCCGCTCTGGCTCGGGGCCAAAGCCTTCCGCCGGCTGGAATTCTGAGGCGATTTGGTGGACCCAGGCCGTTAATCGCTGGCCGCGTTTTGCGGATCCGACAATAGGCAGGCGGTTAACGGCGGTTGAGGTGAAATGCCGCCGGCGGGTAGAATTGCGCCGGCACCTCGAAGATCGGTGGGGAACCTGGGCCAGCCCCGAAGGGGCGGAAGTCGTTAGCCAGGGGCGAAAGCCCCTGGGAAGGCCGAGCACGATACCTCGAACAGCCCTGCATGGGCGACAGAGACTGGCGCCCCTCCGGGGCTGGGCATATTATGGAAAAGTTTCGCGTCGGCGCTGTCAATTATCTGAATACCAAGCCGCTGATTTACGGCCTGGACCGGCTGGCGCCGCAGATCGACGTGGTGCTGGACCTGCCCAGCCGGCTGGCCGACCGGCTGGCCAGCGGCGAGTTGGACGTGGCGCTGATCCCGTCGGTCGAATACTTTCATGCCAGCGGCTACACGATCCTGTCCGATGCCTGCATCGCCTGCCGCGGGCCGGTGCTCAGCGTCAAGCTGTTCAGCCGCGTGCCGGCGGCCGAGATTCGAAGCCTGGCACTGGACGAAGGCTCGCGCACCAGCGCCGCCCTGGTGCGGATCCTGCTCTACGAGCGCTTCGGGCTCGAGCCCCGGCTCGAGACGCTGCCCATCGGGGCCGCCGCGGCCGATACCAGTGCCGACGCCGTGCTGCTGATCGGCGATCGGGCTATGCGGCCGCAGCCCGAGAATTTTGTCGAGGTCTGGGACCTGGGCGATGTCTGGTGCCGCTGGGCTGAGTTGCCGTTTGTGTTCGCCATGTGGACGGCCCGCGCGGGCCGCGATCTGTCGGGGCTCGATGCGGCATTGAGCGAAGCCCGCGACCTGGGCCTGCGGTCGCTCGACGAGATCGCCGGACGCGAGTCGGCGGCGCTAGGCATGTCGGCCGAAGATTGCCTGGGCTATTTGCGCGACAACTTGTATTTCTACCTGGGGCCGCGCGAAGTGCGTGGGCTCGAGCATTTTTATCGCCTGGCCAGCCGCATGCAGCTGGTGCCGCAAGGAGTCGAACTTGGTTTGCCCGACTGCCAAAATTCTCGATAAGAGCGCCTGCGGCGGGCGCTTGACGCCGGCGGAAGGGCTCGCGCTGTTGGAGTCACGCGACTTGGCCAGCCTGGGCCGCGCGGCCGACGCCGTCACGCGCCGGCTGCATCCCGAGAGCTATCGCACCTACAACATCGACCGCAACATCAACTATACCAACGTCTGCTCGGCCGTTTGCGATTTCTGCGCGTTCTATCGCCCGCCCAAGGATGCCGAAGGCTACGTGCTGGAGCGCGACGTGCTGTTGGAAAAAATCCAGCAAACGGTCGACCTGGGCGGCGATCAGATCCTGATGCAGGGGGGCATGCACCCCACGCTCGGCCTCGAGTGGTACGAAGATTTGTTGCAGGCGATTAAAGTCCGATTCCCGCAGGTGAACATTCACGGCTTTAGCCCGCCGGAGATTCACGCCTTTACCAAGGTGAATAAGCTCCCCCTGCGGACGGTGCTCGAGCGGCTGAAGGCGGCGGGGCTGGGTAGCTTGCCCGGCGGCGGGGCTGAGATCCTGGTCGATCGCGTGCGGGCGGAAATCACGCGCGGCAAGGTGATGACCGACGACTGGCTGAACGTCTGCCGCGTGTGGCACGAGCTGGGTGGCCGCGGCACGGCCACGATGATGTTCGGCCACGTCGAGACGCTGGCCGAGCGGATCGAACATCTGGAGCGGTTGCGCCAGTTGCAGGACGAGACGGGCGGATTTACCGCCTTTATCTGTTGGACCTTTCAGCCCGAGCATACGGCCTTGGCCCATCTCGGCCGCGCGGGGGCCTTCGAGTATCTCAAGACGCAGGCCGTCGGCCGGCTGTACCTGGACAATTTTCCGAATATCCAGTCGAGTTGGGTCACGCAGGGACTGAAGATCGGTCAGCTCGCCTTGTGCTTTGGCGCCAACGACATGGGCAGCCTGATGATCGAAGAGAACGTGGTGGCCTCTGCCGGCACCGTTCATTACCTTTCGCTGGAGCAGATCAAGGACGCGATCCGCGAGGCCGGCTTTATCCCCCGGCAGCGCAACGTGTTCTACGAACTGATCGATCGCGAACCCGAACCCGCGGCGGCTTCTGCGTGCTAGGCTCTTGGATGGATGTTCGATCAGCGGGACCGGGGGCGGCCGCTAGTTCGTCGCAACCACGGGGGTCCCCGCGACCACCGGTCGCGGCTTGATGAGTTGTGTCGCCCAGTACGTTCGTTGCAATCGTTGCGGTTGCCCACCCACATGATCCACGTCCGCCAGTTGACGAAGGACTACGCCGATCTGCGGCGCGGACGTTTTGTAGCTCTGGATGGCATTAGCTTCGATGCTCGGGCGGGCGAAATCTTCGGCCTGCTGGGTCCCAACGGCGCGGGCAAGACCACGGCCCTGCGGATCCTGAGTACGGTGCTGCGGCCCACCAGCGGCACGGCCACGGTCAATGGCTTCGACGTGCTGACGCAGCCCTCGCAGGTGCGGCACCAGATCGGCTTCGTCTCGGCCAATACGGCCATGTACGACCGCATGAGCGCCTGGGAAATGGTCGAGTATTTCGGCAGCCTGTATGGCATTGCGGCCGGGCCGCTGCGCGAGCGCATGGAGGGGCTGTTCGACCGGTTGCAAATGAACGACGTCCGCGACCTGCTCGGCTCGAAAATGTCGACCGGCATGAAGCAAAAAGTGTCCATCGCCCGGGCCCTGGTCCACGACCCGCCGGTGCTGGTGTTCGACGAAGCCACGGCCGGGCTCGACGTGCTGGTGGCCCGCGCGCTGCTGCGGACCGTGGCCGAGCTGCGCGACCAGGGCAAGTGCGTGGTGTTTTCCACGCACATCATGCGCGAGGCCGAAAAACTCTGCGACCGCGTAGCCATCATGCACCACGGCCGCATCCTGGCCCACGGGCCGATCGAGCGTTTGCGCGTCGAGTACGGGCAGCCGGATTTGGAGGAGCTGTTCTTTGCTCTCGTCTCGCAAGGGGACGAGGGAGGGCAGAGTGATGAGTGCAGAGTGATGAGTGCAGAGTGAAAAGTGAAAAGTGAAAAGGCGGGAAACGATGAAGTAGGAATGCTGAATGATGAATGCCGGAGCTGGCGCCAGCCCATTCATCATTCATCCTTCCGCCTTCCGCATTATTTATGAACTGGTCCAACGTTAGATTGATCTTTCGCCGCGAGGTGCGCGACCAGTTGCGCGACCGGCGCACGCTGTTCATGATCGTCGTGCTGCCGATCTTGCTCTATCCGCTGCTGGGCATGAGCCTGTTCCAGGTGGCGCAGTTCATCCGCGAGCAGCCCACGCGGGTGCTCCTGTTGGGCGCCGAGTATTTGCCGCGGACGCCGGCCTTGATCGTAGACGAGCAGTTTGCGCCGGCGCTCATCAACGACCCCCAGCGGCAGCGATTGATCGAGCTGCACTTTGCCGAAGTGCCGGCGGCCGACGCGCCCGAGCGGGCCCGCAGGGCCGTCGAGCAGGGCGACTTCGCGGCGGTGGTGTCGGTGCCGGCCGATTTTGCCCGGCGGCTCGAGTTGTTTCGCCGCGATTTGAGTCAGCGGACGGACCGCGAGCCCCGCACCGTGCCGGCAGCCGAGGTGCGCGTGCCCGGCCCCGCGATCTATTACAACACGGCCAAGGAAAAGAGCCAGCTCGCCTATCTCCGCGTGACCAAGGTGCTGGACCGCTGGACCGACGAGATTGGGCGCGAGAATTTGAAGAGCAGCGATCTGCCCGAGTCTACGGCCCGGCCGTTTACCCTGGCCGAGCACGACGTGGCCGATGAGGGACAGCGCAAGGCGGTGGTCTGGTCGAAGATTCTGCCATTTCTGCTGTTGATCTGGGCGCTGACCGGCGCGTTCTATCCGGCCGTCGACTTGTGTGCCGGCGAGAAGGAACGCGGCACGCTGGAAACGCTGCTCAGCAGCCCGGCCGAACGGTCCGAAATCGTCTGGGGCAAACTGCTGACCGTGATGCTGTTCAGCGTGGTCACGGCGGCGCTGAATATCTTCAGCATGGGCCTGACTGGCGCGCTGGTGATGAGCCAGTTTCCCGGCATCGGGCCGCCGCCTTTGTGGGCGCCGATCTTCCTGCTGGCCGCCCTGCTGCCGGTCTCGGCGCTGTTCAGCGCGCTGTGTTTGGCCTTGGCCGCCTTTGCCCGCAGCAGCAAGGAGGGGCAGTACTACCTGATGCCCGTGCTGCTGGTAACGATGCCGCTGGTGCTTCTGCCGATGTCGCCGGGTGTCGAGCTGAATCTGGGCAACGCGCTGATCCCGATCACGGGCGTGGTGCTGCTGCTGCGGACGATGCTCGAAGGCGAATACTGGCAGGCGCTGCCGATGGTGCTGCCCGTGGCCGGCGTGACGATCCTCTGCTGCCTGTTTTCCATTCGCTGGGCCATCGACCAGTTTAATTGCGAAAGCGTGCTGTTTCGCGAAAGCGAACGCTGGGACCTGGGCCTGTGGCTCAAGCACCTGCTACGCGACCGCGAAGAAACGCCCTCGGCCACCGAGGCCGTGTTCTGCGGCGTGCTGATCCTGCTGGTGCGCTTCTTCATGAGCTTTGCGCTGCCGCAGCCCGAGTCGTTTCGCGATCTGGCCGTGCTCACCATGGTCACGCAGTTAGTGGTGATCGGCACGCCGGCGCTGCTGATGACGATCATGCTCACGCGCTCGCCGGCCAAGACTCTGTCGCTGCGGCTGCCGCCGCTGGCCAGCGTGCCGGCGGCCGTGCTGCTGGCCGTGGCCTTGCACCCGCTCGGCAATGGTTTGAACCATCTCGTCCAGCGGCTCTATCCGGTCAGCGAGCGGATGCAGCAATCGCTGACCTCGCTGCTGGCCGATCCGCCGGGCGCCTGGCAGATGGTGCTCGTGCTGGGGCTCGTGCCGGCCGTGATCGAGGAGTTGGCCTTCCGCGGCTTCATGCTCTCGGGCTTCCGCCGCATGGGCCACAAGTGGCGGGCCATCGCCCTGAGCAGCTTTTTCTTTGGCATCACGCACGCCATCTTCCAGCAGTCGATCATCGCCTGCCTGCTGGGCATGCTGATCGGCTACCTGGTCGTGCAAACCGGCAGCCTGCTACCAGGCATCGCCTTCCATTTCGTACACAACAGCCTGGCGCTGCTGGCCACGCAGGCGACTCCCGCCTTCGTGCGCGAGCACGAGTGGCTGCGGGCGATGGGCCTCTCGGCCGATGAAGGGTTGTCTTACGGCTGGGCCGTGATGTTCATGGGCACGGCGCTGGCCGTCTTGCTGCTCGCCTGGTTCCGTGGCCTGCCCTACGCCCGCACCAGCGAAGAGCGGCTGCAAGAAGCCATCGACCAAAACGTCTCGCAACCGGCGCTGGGATCATAATGCCGGTGCGCGCAAGTCGGCTCATTTAGCCGGCCCGTTTACGTGCCGCATTAGTAACGGAACGAGACGCCGCCGCCGGTGAAAAAAGGCGAGGCCGTTTGATTCAAGCCCATGCCGACGCGCCAATCCACCTGGAAGTTGTATCCCGGCCGCCAGAGCACGCCGCTGTCGAGGCTCGGGAGCACGGCGCCGGGGCTGCTGCCGTAGCCGAACAGTGCGAACGCCTCGGCAATGGTCACGATGTGTTGCTCGCGCCAGGTGCGGGTGAACACGGCGGATTGATAATACTGAGTGACGCCGGGGGCACCTGGCTGGCCGAAAATCGCGCCGGTGCTGCACTCCAGCGCCAGCTTCTTGTTGAGCGACCAGCCGTAAAGATAGTCCAGCTCCGGGGCCACGCTTTGCATGGCGGCCGGCCCGTAGCCCGTGGGCGTGAAGAGTTCGACCATCAGAGCGGATTGGGGAACCAGCCCGCTCCCCTGCTCACGAGGTATTTGAACCCGACTTCGAGATTCTGCGACGATTGCAGGCCGGGTCCCCACTCGGCGCCGCCCCATTCCGCGCGCAGCTCGAGTCGCGACGACACGCCCAGCCGCAGATCCATCAGCGGAAGATTGTTGATTCCCGGCTGCGCGTACGAATACCGATCTTCCAGCAGGACCATGCCTTGCGGCACGGTGCTGTTGGCCCGGGTAAAGCTGGGGCCGTCGGTATTCAGGTACGATTGGTTGGCGGCCGCCCGCTGCGGGTGGTCCGCCAGCCAGTCGAGAATCGGCGTGTCCGCGCAGCGGACGACGGCCAGCGAATGAGCGACGAGCACGGCGGCGACCGCGACCGCGGCACGAGAGGCCATGAGACACCTGCTGCACGTACAACCGATCCCTTGGAGCTTCGGTTGCCGCCGCCGGCGGTCCGCAATCAATTCCGCGTGGCCCGTAAGGGGCGGTGCCAATCATGACGAGCGTATCGGCTGGTCCGATGCTAACGGCCGGCACGCGGCAGCCGCAGCGTTTAGCCGGCTCGTCGCGGCGCCACCGGATCGGCAGTCAGGCGTTGCCGATCATCCCTGAAATGGCGTAAAATCCAAGTGGCGTTACACGATCGGTGAGCGGCCCCATTTATTGCGCGAGGCGCGGTTATGCACCAGATATCCCTGCAAGAAGCGCAATCCCAACTCGCGGACCTGGTTCATGGATTAGTGCCTGGTGATGAGTTGATCATTACCGCGAATGGCCAGCCGGTAGCGCTGCTCGTTTCGCAGCCGGGTGGCGCGAAGCGCCAACCGCGTCGGCCGGGCACGCTCAAAGGGACCGTGCTCTACATGGCTCCCGACTTTGATGCGCCATTGAACACTTAACCGGAGTCGAAAATGTTGTCACAGCGCGATGAAATTCTGCAGCAGATCTTGGCGCTGTCGCCCGAGGATCGGGCGTTTGTTGTCGCCGCGATCGAGCAAAGTCTCGGCACCTTGCCTCCAGACGCCGTTGACGGCGACAGCTCGGACGCTCTAGCGGGTGCAGATCTGTCAAGCGAGTTGCAGCGCCGCAGCGGTGCGTACCGCGAAGGTCGGACGGCCGCCCGCTCTGCCGACGAGGTGCTGACCGATTTGCGCCGCCGGCAGTTGGGCCGGACCCGCGCTTGAAACTGCAGATTCTTGCCGAGGCGGAGGCGGAAATGGAATCTGCCCGCCAATACCTGGACGCGCGGCAGCCCGGTCTCGGAGATCGCTTCCTGAGGCATCTTTCCAGCAAGCTGGCAGTGGTTTCCGACCGGCCGCTCAGCTTTCCGAAGTTGGAAACGCTGCCCGATGAGCAGCCCTATCGACGAGCGTTGCTCCACGCCTTTCGCTACGCGGTGGTATTCGAGATTATGGACGACGAAATCGTGGTCATCGCCCTTGTCCATTGCAGCCGCGCGCCCAACTACTGGCTGGGGCGGAGGCACTAGCCCTACTCCAGCCGAAACAGCCGCCGGGCGTTGGCGGTCGTTTGTGCGGCGAATGCTTCCAGCGATTGGCCGCGGACTTCGGCCAGGCAGGCGGCCGTGTGGACGAGCTGGGCCGGCTCGTTGCGCTTGCCACGCAAGGGATGCGGCGAAAGGTAGGGGCTGTCCGTTTCGATCAGGATCCGATCGGCGGTAATCCCAGCCGCCACCGCGCGCAGCTCGTGCGATTTCTTGAAGGTGACCATGCCGGCGAAGCTAATGTAGAGCCCCAGCTCGACGCACTCGGCCGCGGTTTCAGCCGTGCCGGTGAACGAATGCATCACGCCGGCCAGCGGGCCGCGGCCGCGCGCCTCGCGCAGCATGGCCAGCACGTCGGCGTCGCTCTCGCGGGTATGGACGATGAACGGCAGGCCGGTTTGCTGCGACCAGCGCAAATGCCGGTCGAAATAGTCTCGCTGCAACTCCAGCGGCGCGTAGTCCCAGTGGCGGTCCAGCCCGGTTTCGCCCAAGGCGACCACGCCGACTGCTCCGGTCAGCTCGACGATCGCGTCCCAATCCCCCGCGGCGGCCTGGGCGCAGTAGTTGGGCTGAATGCCCACCGCCGCGCGCAGCATCGCATGCCGGGCGGCCAGCTCGACGCATCGCCGGCTGCTTTCGGCCGTGGTGCCGACCGTGATGATCCGCGTCAGCCCGGCGGCCGCGGCCCGCTCGAGCAACTGGCCGCGGTCCGCGTCAAAGTCGTCCTGGTCGAGATGGGCGTGCGTATCGATGAACAGCATGCATTAAGAAAATGCGGAAGTCGGAAGGATGAATGCGGAATGACGGACGCAATTTCCATTCATCATTCATCATTCTGCATTCATCATTTCCCCTTCTACGCCGCCGGTTGGCCGGCGAACTCCTGCAGCATCTCGACGTGGGCTTTTTCGGCACCCAGCACTTCGAGCGCCAACTCGTGGGCATCGGCATCGAGCATCTGGCCGGCGATGCGCTCGATCTGCGCCACGCGCTGCTTGCCTTGGCGCACCAGTTCTTTCAGCAGGAAGTCGAGCGAGAGAAAGTTGAGCTCCGCGAAGTCCATCGGGTATTCGCCCGTCTCGACCGTGCCGCCGCGATCCATGATCGCCGCCGCCAGCCGCTGGGCCAGCGACCGCTGGGTGGCCACGATGCTGCGCAGGGCCGCGGTGGCCTTTTCGTCGCCGGGATGCGTCCAGGGCGTTGCGTCGAGCAGGTACATGGACAGCGAGCGATACTCGATCACCAGCAGCCGGTTCAACAGATCGATCGTCGATTCGCTCATCGCCTAACACACTTCCTTACGAGAACAGACTTTCGGCGGCCGCCTGCGCCCAGCGGTTGAGCGGATCCCACCACACGCCCAGCACCAGCACAGGAATCGAGATCAGCGTCACGTACACGCCCTCGGGCGAGGTCAGCGAAAAGCTGACCGGCAGGCGGTTGTCCGGCTCCGGATCCACGGCCATGACCTTCACCACGCGGAGGTAATAAAACAGGCTGATCACCGTATTGATGCCGCCGATCACCAGCAACGTGAACAGCACCGGGTAGCGGTTGGGATTGGCCGCCAGCGGTGCGAAGGCCAGGAATTTGGCGGCAAAGCCGGCCAGTGGCGGCAAGCCCAACAGGCTGACCAGGATCACCGACAGGCAGATCACCAAGCCGGGCGAGCGGCGGATCAGGCCGCCGTAATCGGCAATCTCTTCGCTGCGCATCGCGTTGCGGAGGAAGGCCACGATGGCAAACGCCCCCAGGTTCATGAACAGGTATACGCCCACGTAAAAGCACAACGCCCCGACCGCCTGCCGGGCCAGCGCCGGGTTGTCGCCCATCACCGCCACGGCCGCCGCCACCGGCATCATCATGTAGCCGGCATGCGCAATCGTGGAATAAGCCAGCAGCCGCTTGATGTTCGTCTGCCCATAAGCCGCCAAGTTGCCGAACGTGCAGGTAATCGCAGCCAGCAGCGCGATCAGGCCGACGATATAGTGCCGCACCTTGGCCAGATTGGATTGAGCGGCCGGCGCCGTAGGTGCCGCGAGCCGAGCGGCACCGGGAGCGTGCGCGGGCGCGGATTTTTCGTGAGCCGCGAGCACAATCGCCGCTTTGGGCGCGGTGTGCGGCTCCAGCCCGGCTCGGCTCGCCGGGCCTACGGGGCGCGCGGCCAGTTCCATCGCTTCCGGCTCCGGTGCATAGCTGAAGCCGATGGCCACGCGCAGCAGCAGGGCCAAGGCGGCGGCCTTCGAGGCCACCGAGAGAAAGGCGTCGACTTCGGCACTGGCGCCTTCGAACACGTCGGGGCACCAGAAGTGGAACGGCACGGCCGAGAGCTTGAACGCCAGGCCGACCATGAGCATCAGCCCGCCCAGCAAGAGCACGGCCTGCCGCTCGGCGAATACATCGGCCGGCATGTGCGCCAACTGCTGGGCCATCGTGGGCAAGTGCAGCGTCCCCAGCGCGCCGGCCAGCAGGCTGATGCCGTAGAGCATGACGCCGGCGGTGCCGGCCCCGTAGACCGAATACTTGAGCGCCGCTTCGCTGCTCTTGGCGCGGCCTTTGAGCATGCCGGCCAAGGCGTACGAGGGAACGCTGGCCATTTCCACACCCAGGAATACCATGAACAAGTGATTAGCCGAAGCCATGATGCACATGCCCAGCGTGCCGCCCAGGATCAGCGTGTAAAAGTCGGGGCTGTCCTCGCGGTCGGGAATGCCCGACAGCCAGGTGAAGCACAAAAACAGGATCGCAAACACCAGCAGCACGGTGCGGAAATACACAGTCAGTGTGTCGAACACCAGCAGCCCGTCGAAAATCGGCGTGCTGAGCACGGCATCGGACGGAAACGCCAGGTCGACGTCGTGAAACAGATAGCGCCAGGGAGCCGCGAAGAACAGCGCAATGATCGTGCCCGGCAGCGCGATGAAAAACGAATTAAACCGCCGACCGAAGCGCGGCAGCCGCACCAGCAGCATGACCACGATCGTCACGCACAGCAGCAGCTCGGGCATGAAGCCCGGCAGCGACACATCGAGCGTGTCACGCAGAAGGTTTTGGATCAGCGTATCGAAGTTCACGGTCTAACTCGTTTTCAATCGGATGCTGGCTGAATCGTTGGGCGTCCGTCGCCGCTGCCGCGGCTATTTGATTCCAGAACTTGCTCGCATGAGCGGGCCCTCGATGCCCCAGTACTTCACCACCGCCGGCCGTTGATCAAGCACCGCGGTGACTTTCGGAGCAACGACCTTCGGCTGCTGCTCCATGGCGGTTTGCTCCTGCTCACGTTCCGTCCGCGGCTCCTTCACGTCTTCCGTCCAGCGGGCCAATTGCTTCACGTTGCGCTCGACGCTGGGCGTGACGTAATTAAAAATCGCCTGGGGATAGACGCCGAACAGAATGGCGAAAAACAACAGCGGCGCGGCGATTGCCAGCTCGCGCGGCTTGAGTGGGTAGAGATGGTCGCCGTGCGGGCCTTTGTACTCGGGTCCTAGGTACACGCGCTGCAAGGTCCAGAGAATGTAGCCGGCCGTGAGGATCACCGTGCCGGCCGAGACGATGGCCAGCGTCTTGCTGAAGCTCCAGACGCTGAGCGTGACGAACACTTCGCCGATGAAGCCGCACAAGCCCGGCAGGCCCAAACCGGCGAAAAAGATGCCGAAGGCCAGGCCGCTATACAGCGGCATGCGGCCGAACAGCCCGCCAAACTGGTCGAGGTTGCGATGGTGGACGCGTTCGTAAATCACGCCGACCATGAAGAACATGCCGGCCGAGCTGATGCCGTGGGCGAGCATCTGGAACACGGCGCCGGTCATACCCATCGCCCAATAGTCAGAATTGAACTGGTTGCCGGCCACGGCGCTCCACACGCCGATGCCCAGCACCACGTAGCCCATGTGGCTCACGGAGCTGTAGGCCACCAGCCGCTTAAAATCCTTCTGGGCCAGGGCGGCAAACGCACCGTAGAGCATGCTCACCACGCCGATCAAGCAGACGACCCAGGCCAGGTCGTAGCCCGCGTCGGGACAAATCGGATAGCAGATGCGGATGATGCCGTAGCCGCCCATTTTGAGTAGCACGCCGGCCAGGATCATCGAGATGGGCGTGGGCGCTTCGACGTGCGCATCGGGCAGCCAGGTGTGGAACGGCACGATCGGCACCTTGATGGCAAAGCCGATGAACAACAGCACGAAGGCCCACCATTGCAAGGTCAGGCCGAACAGGAGCGGCTCGTCGAACAGGCTGGTGTGCTGGCCCATCTGCGCCAGGGCCAGGATGTTGAAGGTGTGCATCGGCGGCACGTCCTGGTTGCCGGCAATCGCGGTGCGCACCTCCTCGGTGATCCGCGGGTGCAGGTGCATGTCGGCCCATTTCACGCCTGGATTCTCGGCCCCGGCCACGAGGTCGCTGGAGCGGGCCAGCGTCGCCAAATCGCTATTAAAGTACAGCATCAGAATGGCGATCAGCATCAGCACGCTGCCTAGCAGCGTGTAGAGGAAGAACTTGATGGCGGCGTATTCGCGCCGCGGGCCGCCCCACACGCCGATGAGAAAATACATCGGCAGCAGCATGACTTCCCAGAACACGTAGAACAGGAAGAAGTCCAGCGACAGGAACACGCCCAACATGCCCGTCTCGAGCAGCAAGAACAGAATGCAGTACGCCTTGACGTGCTTGTCGATCGGCCAGCTCGCGCCCATCGCCAGCATGGTGGAAAACGACGTGAGCAGCAGCAGCGCGAAGCTGATGCCGTCCATGCCCATCAGATAGAAGATATTGAACGACGGGATCCATTCCAACGAAAACGCATCCTGCATCCGGCCCACGCCGAGTTGGAACCGCGGGTTCTCGCCGGGAATGGCCAGAATGACCGTCAGCGCAAAGACGATCATCGTGACGATCAAGCTGACCCACTTGATGACGTCCGGCCGCTCCTTCGGCAGAAACGCCAGGACCAGCGCGCCGAAGGCCGGCAGGAAAACGATCAGGCTCAACAACAACACGGCTTGTGACTGCATGGTTCGTTCGCTTTAGTGCAATTGGTAGGGTGGGCACGGCCCACCACGCGTTTTCACGTTCGGTCAATCGCGGTGGGCAGTGCCCACCCCACAGTTAAGGGTTCTCAAGGCCCGGCCGCTGCGCTCCATTTGATCAACACCGTCAGGGCGACGAACCCGATGACGATCAGCATCACGTATTGGCGGAGCTTGCCGGTCTGCACGCTGCGCAGCGATTGGCCGGCCGAGTACGTCCAGTAAGCGGTGAGGTTCACGATGCCGTCGACCAGGTAGCGGTCGAGAATGTCGTCGAAAGAAGCGATCTTCTTGGCCAGCCGCGGCAGGGCGTCGATGAAGCCGTCGATCACCTGCCGGTCGAAGCGGGCCACCTGGCCGCC
>DATCFX010001356.1:0-3329 GCA_036509275.1 Pirellulales bacterium
TCGGGCCGGATGAAGCTGCCGGCCTGGCCCGCGCGGCTGGCGGCGCTGCGATAGCGGCCGAGCATGCGCTGATAGATGCTGTTGGCGGTGTCCTCGGCCGTTTTCAGAAACGCGTAATTGCTCAGCCGCTCGGCCACGCGATCCATGTCCAGATCGAACTTCAGGCAGGCGGCCAGTTGCTTGGGGCTCTCGGCGAGCGCGCCCTGGAACCGCGCGTAGCCGGCAATGCGCCGCTCCCACTTGACGAAGGCCGCGTCCCAAGCCCGATCGTCGGCAAACAGGCTCGACAGATCCCATTGATCTTCCGGCTTTACGCGGCTGCGCGGCGGCAATGTTTTGGCGGTCATGGTTTGAATCATCGCGCGAGTTGTGTTTCGAATTCAAACATTTAGCCGGCCCATTCATGGGCCGTTTCGTCCGCGAGCGGCCAACGCACGACTCATCAATGAGTCGGCTAAATCTACCAGCGCAAGATGGCGGTGCCCCAGGCCAGGCCGGCGCCGAATCCGCTGAGCAGGATGTGATCGCCGGAGCGGATGCGGCCCTGTTCAAAAGCCTCGTCCAAGGCCAGCGGCACGCTGCCGGCGGAGGTGTTGCCGTAGCGGTCGAGGTTGATGAGCAGTTTTTTGCGGTCCAGGCCCAGGGCGTCGACGGCCGAGTGGATGATGCGGATATTGGCCTGGTGCAAGACGATCAAGCTCAAGTCGTGGCCCGTGAGGCCAGCGTGCCGCAGCACGTCGCCGATGCTGTCGTCCAGCAGTCGAATGGCCCATTTGAAGACGGCCCGGCCGTCCATTTGCAGGTATTGCGCCCCCTCGGCAAGTTGGGCGCAATTGATCGGCATCCGCGAGCCGCCCATCGGGCGTTGCAGCAGCGGCCCGCCCGAGCCGTCGGAACCCAGGGTATAGGACACCAGGCCTTGCTCCTGGCTGCCGGGGGTCAGCAGCACGGCGCCGGCCCCATCGCCAAACAGCGGATAGGTGCGCTGGTCCTTGGGGTTGAGGATGCGGCTGTTGCAGTCGGCGCCGATCACCAGGGCCATTTGGCTGGTGCCGGCCGCGATAAACTGCATGCCCGTGACCATGGCATACATGAAGCCCGCGCAGGCGGCCTGCAAGTCGACGGCGGGCGCGCAGATGCCCAAGCGGTCCTGCACGATGCAGGCGGTGGACGGAAACGACATGTCGGGCGTGAACGTGCCGACCAGCACCAGGTCGATGTCCGAGGCCTTCACGCCGGCCCGATCGATGGCCCGGCGGGCGGCTTCCAGCGCCAGATCGCTGGTGGCCATTTGCGGCGGGGCATGCCGCCGCTCGCGAATCCCGGTGCGCTGCAGGATCCAGGCCGGGTCGAACCCCAGCCGCTGGTGCAGGTCTTCGTTGGTCACCACCGGGTCGGGCACGTAGCTGCCGGTGGACAGCACGCGCACGCCCACCAGCCGCCGCAGCGGCGCATGACGATTGCTTTCGGTAATGTCGTCGCTCATGGCAGGGCCGTTTGGCTGCACGCGGCTGCGGGCTTATCGCTGGGGCTGTGGAATGTTGACCCAGCGGCGCTGCTGGTACGACTCGAGCACGGCGTCAGCGACCACCTGGGCTGCCCAGCCGTCGTAGAAGCTGGGGACGGCCTGCCGCCGCTGGGCAATGGCCGACACGAACTCCCACACCAAATCATAGCGGAAAACGGCGGCCGGTTTGCCTTCGCGCGGATCGCGGGGGCTGTCGGCCGGTTTGAGAAACTCGGCCGGCACTTCCACCGGGGCCAGGTCATGGCCGCTGCGTCCCAGTAGGATGTGGTTCGGCTCGTGCAGCCGATACACGGCCGAGCCCAGCGAGCCGTTCACTTCGGCCCATTCGTGGCCGAAGCCATCGCGATGGTAGCCTTTGGCCAGCGTCGTGCCCTCCCAAACTCCAGTGGCCCCGCCGGCAAACTCGCCAATCAGGCTGGACCAATCGTCGACTTCCGAGGGCGGGCATTGGCTCCCATCCGCGGCTTCGATGCGCGGCGCAAAGCGGGCCACGGCCCCGCACACCTGCTGCAACGGACCCAGCAGGTCCAGGGCAAAGTCGATGCGGTGGATCGTCATGTCGAACAGGTCGCCGGCGCCGGCCTTGTCCTTGTATTGCCGCCAACCCCAACTGGTTTCGGGCCAATCCAGAAACCGCTGCGAGCGGAAATGCCTGGGCTGCCCCAGCGACCCGCTGGCGACCAGGTGCTTGAGGTATCGCATGGCGGGGGCGAAGCGGTAGGTGAAGGCCGTCATGTGTACCACGCCGGCGTCGCGCGCGGCCCGATACATCTCGCCCACCTCGGCGGCGTTCAGCCCCAGCGGCTTTTCGCACATCACGTGCTTGCCGTGCCGTGCCGCCGCTAGCGCGATCGAGCGGTGCGTGAAGTTGGGCGTGGCGATGATCACGGCATCGACTTCCGGATCGGCGCACACCGTCTCAGGATCGGTCGAGACGCGATCGACGCCCCAGTCCGCCCGGCGCCGCTCGAGCAAAGCCGGATCGGCGTCGCACACGGCGGCCAGCCGCGCGCGCGGATCGAGCCGGATGCCGGGCACGTGGTGATAATCGCTCACCGCGCCGGCGCCGATGATGCCAATCCCGATACGCTCGTCCAAACCGCCGCCCTCGCGCTACGAAAAAGTCGGTTTTAATCTAGCGAATCAGCTTTTTTCGGCGGCTCGCCGCTGGGCGGCCAGTTGCTTGCCGATCTCGTTGCGGCGGTGCCGCCGACGCCGGGCCTTGGCATTCTTGCCTGAACGATTCGAACCCATCGATGGTTTCTCCTAAGAAAAATGTCCCCGGTCGGCTGCGATGCCGGCAACGCGATCCGGGCGGGGGGACAAGCCGGCTTTTGCGCCAGCCGGCCCATCCTAATCTTCAGCCGGCGGTTGGCAAGCCGCTGGATTGGGCGGAAATGGGCGCCCGCGGCGGGTACGGAAGCGGCTGGGGGGCGGCGCCCCCGGGTCGAGACCCGGGGCTAAATAGACTGGGGGCGGCGAGCATTAGGCCGACTTGGCCGTCGAGCCGGTGATCTGTTCCATGATCCAGCGGTCCATGTCGCTCAGCATCAGCGAGGTAATCTGGTGCCCGCAAGGATATTGCCGCAGCGAAATGCTCATGCCGGCCGAGTGAAACAGCTTGAGATCTTCGCAAACGTCCGAGGGCTTGTACGCGGCGCTGTCGCGGCCGGTGGCCAGAAACAGCGGCAGCCGCCGGGCCTCGGCCAGGCGCCACAGCGGCCGCCCGCCGGAAGGAAAGCCGCCGCACAGCGACAGCACGCCGCGAAAGCGGCTCGGATGGTTCATCGCCAGGCGAAAG
>DATCFX010001357.1:0-1233 GCA_036509275.1 Pirellulales bacterium
GCTTACAGCTCCGCCACCGGCTTCACCCCCGCGACGCTGCCGGGAGCGGCCAGGGACGCAGTTCCCAGCGGTAGCTACGACGCCATTCGCGTCTATCTGTGGGCTGGACTGGCGCCGCCCTCCATGCTCGGAGCCGGCGCGCTACTGCTCGCCGTGCCGGGAATGAATGTATATCTGGCCAGCCATCCGGTCCCGCCACGCGTAGTGAGCGCATCGGGAGCGGTCGCGGCAGCCGATGGCGGAGTCGGATTTTCCGCGGCGCTGCTGCCATATCTCGCCGCATGGGGTGCACAGGCTAAGGAAGCCCAGCAGAAGAATCGGCTGACGGCGCTCCTCAATCCAGATTCGGGTCTGTACGGCAATCAGCCGCACTACTACGCCCAGAACCTCGCTCTGTTTGCCGTGGGATGGTCGCAGAAACGGTACCGCTTTGGGGCCGACGGGACGCTCCACGTAGGGTGGAACAAGGAGCATAGGAACGCCGACACGATGGGATCCGGGGCAGCCGAGGTCAGCGCTCCGAACTCCACGGCAAACGGGGCCGTTACGAAATGAAGAAGGTGTTTCCGACCGTTCGCTGTGTTGTCGTGGTCCTGCTCGCTGCTACCGTTTTGATCGCAAGGCCGACGGCGAATCTATTGGCTCAATCGGTTGCTTCCGATAAGGGGAAGCTGGCCGACGGCAGGACCGTAGCCGCTGCATACCGCGCTTTGCAGCAGAAGAACGCCAGCCTGGCTGAGCGTCGTTTTCGCGAAGTCCTTGCCCATTCCCCTGGCGATGGGTCTGCACTCGCCGGTATGGGATACATCGCCATGCGGCGGCAGGATTTTGTCTCGGCCCTCTACTGGCTGAAAAAAGCGGAGCGGCACGGCCAGCACAACGCTGGACTCCGTCACGCCATCGCCATCGCCCGTTTCTGGCTGCAAATGAACGCGGCGGAATCCGCGCTCAGCCACCATCAGTTGCAGGCCGCTGAAACCTCGGCCCGCAAGGCGCTTGCAATCCAGCCCAGGAACCCCAATGCAACGCTGCTGCTGGCGCGGGTTCTTGCGGCCGACGGGCGACTTCCAGCCGCCATTGTGCTCGACCGCCAGGTTGCCGTTGCGGATCCCGCCAGCGCCGAAGCCTGGTCAGGCTGGCTGAAGACCTCTACCGCACTGCACCAGCCCCAGCCCCCACTGGCGGCGTTCGATCGTTTGCCGCCGAATGCGCAGGCGCATCTGCGGCAGAATT
>DATCFX010001358.1:0-1431 GCA_036509275.1 Pirellulales bacterium
CGATCGTGGTCGCCGCAGTCGGCGGCATCTTCGTGGCGTTGCGGCATGTGCCGCATTTTTATGACGAGGCACTCGACCAGCCGCCCACGAAGCAGCAGCAGGCAAACGATGCGCTGATCAAGAGCGCGAACGCCCTGGCCAGTTCGGCCCACCGGCAAGGTGGGTGGAGCGCGGTCTTTACTGCCACTGAGATCAACGGCTGGCTGGGGGTCGACTTGGCGCAGAGTTTTCCTGACCTGCTGCCGTCGGAAATCAGCCAGCCGCGCATCCGCTTGAGTCCCGGGCTGGCGACGATCGCCTGCCGCTATCGCGAAAAAGGCGTGTCCACGATCATCTCGTTGAACGTCGAACTCTACGTGGCCGAACCCAACGTGCTAGCGCTGCGGATCCATAACATTCGGGCCGGCGCCATTCCCATTCCGTTGTCGCAGGTGCTGGACGGCGTGAGCGAGGCGGCCCGCTCGATGAATCTCCGGCTGCGCTGGGCCCAAGCCAAGGGTGATCCGGTGGCCTTACTCTCATTGCCTTCGACGATCGGGCGAGACAAGATTGCTTTCCGGTTGGAAAAACTCGATTTGCGGCAGGACGCGATCTACCTGGCCGGCCAGACCGAGAAGCTCGGCACCGAGCCCAAGCCGCCGGCCCAACCCAAGGTGGCCGAACTTCAAACTTCGGGCCATGTAAAGACCCAGCGTTGAGCCGTGTCGGCCTGCCGCTCGAGCATCGCCCGGCCCTCGAGCCGCTGGCCGGCGAAAACCACTTCGACGCGGTCCGGCTCGTCGCTCAGCCAGTGGAACTCGCCCTGGTCCCAACGCTCGACCGTGCCACGATTGCCGGAGACCGGCCCCTCGTAATCGAGGTATTCCGGTCGATGCGGCGGCAATAGCTCGGCCGCGATGTCAACTTGCCTGGCGGGCGCAGCCGACAAGGCCCAGGTGCGCAACATCGGTGGCGTCTCAAGCATCAGATCCCAGTGCAGCCCGCGCGCATCGGAGGGCGGTAGGCGATGTTCGAGCACGACAAACCGCGGCATCGCGTGAGTTCTCCCCCGGTGATTACGGAGCACGACAGCGCGCCGGCGAATCACCAGGAGGCTGGCGCCTCCCGCTCGCCATGCGCGCTGATTCTACGTGTTATTGCTATTCCGGCCTACGGAGTGGCAAACACCGTGGTCGTCTGGTCGGCGGCGATGGGCGATGGCATGTTTGCGCTCGAGACCTGGACGTGCAATCGGCCGGTGCCGGGCGTCGCGCCGTGAGCCTGGATGCTGTAGGTGAGCGTGGCGCCGGGGGCGAGCGAGGCCACCGGGCTGAATTGCAGCGTTTGGCCCTGAATGCTGTAGCTCGACGGACCGCTCGAGCCGACCGTGGTCGGCGCCAACTCGGGCGAGAGCGTGGCGGTTAATTGCACATTCGTATCGGCTACGGAGGT
>DATCFX010001359.1:0-6538 GCA_036509275.1 Pirellulales bacterium
GTCGCTGTGCTTGCTAGCCGTGAGCCTGGTCGGCTGGACCTGGCTGGCCGCTAACGCCAAAGCTGATCAAGGAGCTGACAAGATGCTCGTTCACGATGTGTACTTTACGCTCAACGACAACTCGCCCGAGGCCAGGGAAAAGCTGGTCGCGGCCTGCGAAAAATATCTGACCAACCATCCGGGCACGGTGTTTTTCGCGGCCGGAACGGTCGCCGATCTCGACCGCTCGGTGAACCAGCGCGACTGGGACGTCGGGCTGCACGTGGTGTTCAAAGACCGCAAAGCGCACGACGACTACCAGGTGGCGCCGCGGCACAAGCAGTTCATCGAGGAGAACCACTCGAATTGGAAAGTCGTACGCGTGTTCGACACCGACGTACGCGGCAGCGCGGGCCACTGAGCAAATTCCGCTACAGGCAGCAGGCGCGGCGCGCTAGCGGATGGCGTAGCGGCCGAGCGCCAGGGCGGAGCTTTCGAAGCACACGACCCGCAATCGGCGGGGGTAGGACGAGCCGAGGAAGATCGCGTCGGCCCGGATCACCACTTCGCCCGTCTCGCTATCGGTCTCAGCGGCGGTCGGGGGAGTTGGCTGGGGGCCGGCCGGACGCCGTTTGCCATACTTGATGAAGTGCGGCTGTTTCATACGGCTGCTTTCTCGACTGGAACGCGGTGCTGCCCGTAGATCGTCCAACGGCGCCGCGAAACTCGCGTGAAAACAACTGCATTCTCCGATCCGCCGATGGAAGTCTCGCGCCGGCCGTCGGCCGCGCGTTTAGCAACGAAAAAAGCACCGGGGCCGTTGTCGCTTTATTCTATCGGGCATGGCGGACTTGTCATGCCAATTCGTTCGGAGATCGCCCGCAACGTCGCCGCCGAACGCGGCCCGCCGGCTGTGAAGACGAACAGACGCTGCGACGGGCCCTCGGGCACAATGCGCACTGCCAGCCGATCCAGCGGCAGGCACTCGGCCACGCGCTCGGCCCATTCGACCAGCGACCAGCCGGGCTCGTGATTAAAATATTCCTCCGGCCCCAGCTCGCGAAATTCGTCGGCGTCGCGCAGCCGGTAGGCATCGAAGTGAAAGATTGGCCGGGCGGCTGGGTACTGTTGGACGAGGACGAAAGTGGGGCTGGTGACGGTCGACGGATCGATGCCGGCAGCGGCGGCCAGCAGTTGTACCAACCGCGTCTTGCCGGCCCCCAGGGGACCATCCAAGGCGATCACGGCCGACTCCGGCAGCGCCGCGGCCAGGGCGTCGGCCAACCGGGCGGTGGCCGCTTCATCCGCGGCTCGATAATGCCAATCGTTCATGGCGACGAGGTATGTTGATAGCCGCGGGGTTCGAGGACGCGCAGCGTGCCGTTGGGCTCAACGGCCGTCAATCCGGCGCCATCCGTAAATTCGCCAATCTCGCTGAGCGGCACCCCCAACGGTTGGTCGGCCAGCATGCGGGCCGCTTCTGCCGGCGAGGCTGCCAATAGCAACTCGAAGTCTTCGCCGTCGGCCAGGGCGTGTTCCAGCGGCGTGCTGCCGTCGGCCAAATGCCGGGCCCATCGCTCGGCGGCCGGCGAGATTGGCACCCGAGCCAGCGCCAGCCGGGCGCCGCAGCCGCTGGCCGCGGCCATGCGCGACAGGTCCAGCGACAAGCCATCGCTGATGTCCATGCCGGCACGCAGTTGGTAGCGCTCGGCCAGGCACAGCGCCTCGCGCACGCGCGGTTCGAAATCGAAGTGCCGCCCCAGCAGGCTGCCCCCCAAGTCGCCGGTGACGAGAATTCGATCACCCGGGCGTGCGCCGTCGCGCCGCAACGGGCCGTGGGGCCCTGGCGTGCCCACGAGGGTAATGCTGAGCACCAGGGGTCCGTCCCAGGTGTTGGTGTCGCCTCCGGCAATGCTCACGCCGTAGTCGGCTGCCAGCGGCAGGAGCCCCTCGTACAAGCCTTGGGCCAGGGCCAGGCCGCCGGTGCGTGGCAGCACCAAGCCGACCAGTGCCGCGAGGGGAGAGCCCGCCATGGCTGCCATGTCGCTGAGGTTTACGGCCAGGGCCTTGCGGCCGATGCGTTGGGGCGAGGCTTCGGCCAGGCGAAAGTCGACGCCGTCGGTCAGCATGTCGACGGTCAACAGGCATTGCCCCGGCGGCGGCAATTGGACGAGCGCCGCATCGTCGCCGATGCCCAGCGCCAGCGGATGCTGGTCGGCCAAACGCGGGCGCAGCCAAGCGATCAGTTCGGCTTCCATATCGCCTGCCGCGTCAGCAGCGCCCCCCAAATCGATCCTTACGCGGCGGGAAAGTGGGCTTCGAAGGCCAGGGTCTCGATGAACTTATGGGCGTCTTCGAAATCCTGCGGCGGCAAGTCGTCAATGTGCGACTTCAACTCGGCCTGCATGGCTTGGGAAGCCTTGAGCATCTCGCTGTGGTTCACATCCTGGTGATGGGCCCAGAGCTTGAAGATGGCCTGCATCTGGTCGCGATAGGGTTGATAGGCCTGGGCCTTGAGCAGCACCGGCCAGCCGATTTGCCCCGTGACGGGATCGAGTTGCGAAGGCGGGAGTTTCTTGGGCTTTTGCTGATCGTAATAATGCGCCATCGACTGCTGTGAGGCCCGGCCGCGCTGCGAATTCTGAACGTCCTTGTTGATTTGCTTGAGTTCGAAATAGGCCTTGGTGGCATCCACGCGATTCTGAATCGCGAGCTGCCTGGCCTGCTGGGCGGCCACCGCCGCCTGGGCGGTCATCATGTTGTATTGGCCCTGCGAGCGGACAATGGCGCCAACGCCGTAGGCATAGGCCTGCGCCGGCGTCGAGGCCCCGCCCCCGCCGCCGCCGCCGCCGCGTCGGCCGTAGGCAGCGTCGATCGAGAACACGCCGCATTCAATGACCGAGCAAATCAGCCCCATCGCCAATAGTCGTTTCATCTCCGCAAGTGCTCCGAAAATTGACCAGCACGCTTACACGGCGGGAAAGTGAGCTTCGAAGGCCAGGGTCTCGATGAACTTATGGGCGTCTTCGAAATCCTGCGGCGGCAAGTCATCGATGTGTTTTTTCAACTCAGCCTGCATGGCGTCCGAGGCCTTGAGCACTTCGCTGTAGTTCACATCCTGGTGGTGGGCCCAGAGCTTGAAGATCGCTTGCAATTGTTCGCGATAAGGTTGGTAGGTGTCGTCCTTGAGCAACACGGGCCAGCCGATTTGCCCCGTGACGGGATCGAGTTGCGCGGGGGAGAGCTTCTTGGGTTTTTGCTGTTCGTAGTATTGCGCCATCGACTGCTGCGAAGCCTGGCCGCGCAGCGAGTTTTGATAGTCCCGGTTAATTTGTTTCATCTCGAAATAGGCTTTGGTGGCATCCACGCGGTTCTGAATCGCCAACCGATTGGCCTGCTGGGCAGCCACGGCCGCCTGGGCGGTCATCATGTTGTATTGGCCCTGCGAACGGACAATGGCGCCGACGCCGTAGGCATAGGCTTGGGCCGGCGTCGAGGCTCGGCCGAAGCCGCCTCCGCCGCCGCGCCCGTAACTCTGGGCATGCACGGTGCCGGGCTGGAAAATGCCAACTTGCATGGCCGAGATCATCAGCCCGATCGCCAAGAATCGCTTCATATCCAGTAGGTGCTCCTGAAACCGTCGTTTCTGGGCCTTTCCGCGCACTCGGACGCTGCAAACCAGCGGTCGATCGGCTGGCGGGGCGGGGCCGGAAAGGGCCGCCGGCCGCTTTGTCCCGAAATCCGGCACAAAACCTCGGTCGGCCAGGAAAGAAAATTGCTTCCAGCTACCAGTCTAAACGCTGAGTCGCGGCGATGGCAAATTATAATAGTTCCTCGCCAACAACTTTTTCCCACACTGCCCCGTGGGCGGCCTCGCGGCTTCCGCCATGAGGTCATCCCGGCTTCGAGGAGTCTTAACGATGCGATTGAGCGCGCTAGTCGTCCTGCTCGGGGCGTTGTCCCTGGCCGCCGTACATGTCCAAGCTCAGGAAACGCCGCCGGCGGCCATCGCGGCCGCCATCCGCGATTTGCAATCCGGCGACGCCGCCAGTCGCATCCAGGCGGCCGACCGGCTGTGCGACGCCGGCGGGAAAGCCCCAGCGGCGGTCGGCGCGCTGGTCGCCTCGCTTGCCTCGCCCGACGAAACATTGCGCTGGCACGCCGAGCGAGCGCTGGCGTCGATCGGTCCGGCCGCCACGTCGGCCACCGAACCGCTGGTCTCGCGTTTAAGCGACACAAGCGCAATGGTGCGGGCCTATGCGGCGTTTGCCTTGGGGCGCATTCGCCCGACGCTTTCGGTCGTACTAACGCCGCTGGTCAAGGCAATCGAAGATGCCGATCCGCAGGTGCGGCGCATGGCGGTGCGGTCGATCGTGGCCTTGCGGCCGCCGTCGAGCACGATCCTGCCTGTGATGGTTCAAGTGCTAAAGAAGTCGGAGCCCGGCGTGTTAGTGCCCGCCTTGCAGAGCCTGGCAGAAGCGGGGCCGGCGGCGGTGCCGTTGATGATCGACGCGCTGGCCAACCCGGCCACGCGCTATTGGGGCTGCATCGTGCTGGCTTCGATCGGACCGGCGGCTGACGACGCGGTGCCCGCGCTCGGCGGCTTGGTTCATGACACCGACCCGGGCGTGCGGCGCGAAGCGTTGCTGGCCTTGGGCGAGATCGGCGCGCCGGCCCGGGACTCGGCCCCGGCCATGATCGAGGCCTTGCAGGATCCTGACAACGCGGTGGCGACGGCGGCGGCCTATGCCCTGGGCCGGCTGGGTCCCGATGCCAGCCAGGCCGTGCCGGGGCTGCGCTCCCATCTGCAAGACATGGACTATTTCCTGCGCACGATGTGCATGTCGGCGCTGACGCGCATCCAGCCGGCCGACGAGCAGTTGCGGGCCGCGGCCGTGCCAGCCTTTATCGAGGCGCTCAAACGTCCCGAAGCTCGAACTCGGGCATTGGCCGCGCACGCTTTGGCCGATCTGCACTCGGGGGATGCGGCCGTTTTTCCCGCATTTATCGAGGCTTTGCGCGATTCGAACCCGGCCGTGGCGCACATCGCCTTGAAGGCGCTGGCCGACGTGGGGCAGCCGGCCGTGGGGGCGCTGATGGTGGCGCTGCGCGCGCCGGCCACGCGCGGCGCGGCGGCGCTGGCCTTGTCGCGCATCGGACCACAGGCCGCCGCGGCCGTGCCCGACCTGGTGCGGGTCTTGGCCGATCCGTCGCCCGACGTGCGGCACGAAGTATTGATTGCCCTGGCCGCCATTGGACCTTCGGCCGAGGATGCCGCCGAAGACATCAAGCACGTGCTCCAGTCGGACGCGAACAACGACGTGCGCCGCGCGGCTGCCTTTGCCGCCGGACGCATCGGCGCCAAAGCCAGGCCGGCGGCCGGTGCGCTCGAGCAACTGCTCGCGGCGAAAGATCGGCGGCTGGCAGTGACCAGCGCCTGGGCGCTCACGCGAATGACCGTGGACAACGATTCGCTGGCCAAACGTCTCGTGCCGGTGTTGCTCGCAGGCTTGAAGAGTTCGCGCCAAGCCACGCGCGTCGAGGCGGCCGAGGGCTTGGGCGCGCTGGGCTCTAAAGCGGCCGAGGCGCAAGCCGCGCTCGAAGCCGCTGCCAGCGACGAAGACGAGCAAGTGCGCGCGGCCGCGGCGCTGGCGCTGGAAAAGGTCCGGCCCTGAAAGCGCCGCTCGGCACGATCGCGTTGGTCGAGTTGCGCAGCGCTCGCCGGCCACGCTTTGCAGTGCGTGGCACGAAATGTTATTGCAGAAATCGCGCAACCTTGTACGATACTGCCAGCTTTCGATGGCGCGTGCGCGCGAGAAACGCGCGACGCCTGGAAGGCACGAGGCATGGATCAGGTAATTCGCCGCATGACAAGTCATGGTGACAGGTCCTTGTCGGCGCGATGCCTGGTCTCGCGGTTTTTCATCGGGGCGAGCCGGTCGATTTCCGTCCCAGCCCGGAATCCGGCGCGTGTCTTGCCCAACCCTTGTGTTAGGAGGACGTACGTTGGCTAAGAAGAAGGCTGCTAAGAAGGCTGCGAAGAAGGCCGCTCCCAAGAAGGGCGGAAAGAAGAAGGCTGCGAAGAAGAAGTAGGCAGCTGTAGCCTGCTCTGGCTCCCGGCATGCGGGCCCTGGTGCCCGCGCTTTCGAACTACAACGAGAAAGAGGCTCCTGGCCGCACGCGCGCGGCCAGGAGCCTCTATTTTTTAGTCGTTCGGTTTTTTAGTCGTTCAGTCCGAAGGAAAGGGGATCGGCTCGCCTTCCAATTCGCTCAACGCATTTCGGGCCGCCCGCTGCTCGGCTTCTTTTTTGTTACGGCCCCAGGCGGGCGGATAGCGGTTGCGGCCGATTTGGGCCGAGATCTTGAAGCACTTGCTGTGGTCCGGCCCTTTTTCGTCCAGCAGTTGATAGGTAGGCGTGGTGTTGGACTCGCGCTGCGCGATGTGTTGCAGCAGCGATTTGAAGTTCGTGCCGTGATCGCTGCCGGCGGCCAGCTCGATTTCCGGCCCAATGTGCCGCTGAATGAACTCGTGCGCCGCGGCGTACCCGCCATCCAGGTA
>DATCFX010001360.1:0-4430 GCA_036509275.1 Pirellulales bacterium
GTTGGCGGCGGCGGCTGCGCCGGGCTGTGCGCGGCATTGGCCGCCGCTCGCGCGGGAGCCAACGTGCTGCTCGTCGAACGGGCCGGCTTTGCCGGCGGCATTATCACCACCGTGGGGCTGCCGTACTTCGACGGCATCGCGCATAAGAAGGACAACCGAGTGCTGCTGGGCGGCATTCCGCTCGAACTGCTGGTGCGCTCCGGCGTCTGCGAGCCGGGCGCGCAGCACCTCAAACGCTATAACCCCACGCTCAAGAACATCGAACGCTTCAAGCTGCTGGCCGATCAACTGCTCATGGCCGAAAGCCCGCGGCTGCGGGTGCTGTATCACACGATGGTTTGCGGCGTCGAAACGTCGGGCGACAGCATCCGCCACGTGCTGGTGGCCAATAAGGACGGGCTGGTGCGGATCGAAGCCAAGACCGTGGTGGACTGCACGGGCGACGGCGACGTCGCCGCCTGGTCGGGCGCGCCGGTGGTCAAGACCCAGCCGCTGCAGCCGCTGACAATGCACTTTCGCTTTGGCAACGTGCGCGATCATAAGGATCTGCGGCGCCTCTGCCGGGCCGAGTTGGAGGCCGCTCAAAAGGCCGGCGAACTGAAAATGTTTTACGGCCCCGGCATCATGTTCCTGTTCGCTCCTGACGAAATGTACGTCCACGCCAGCCGCGTGCCCGGCGATGCCAGCGACGCGGCCGATCTCACGCGCTGCGAAATGGAGGGACGGGCCCAGGCCTGGGCCATGTTCGAGCGCTTCAAAGCCAACGTGCCCGGCTGCGAGGACGCGTACTTCGTCTCTAGCGGGCCGTTTATCGGCGTGCGCGAGACGCGGCGGATCGACGGCCAGTACGTGCTCAACGAACAGGACATTCTCAGCGGCCGCAAGTTCGACGACGCGGTCGCCACCGGCTGCTGGTACCTGGACATTCATCCCAACGAAACGACCTCCGGCTCCGCCTGGCACCGCGAGCCGGTGTTTCCCGACCCTTACGATATTTCGTACCGCACGCTGCTGCCGAAAAAACTCGACAACCTGCTCGTCGCCGGCCGCTGCCACTCGGCCACGCAGTTGGCGGCCAGCAGTTCGCGCGTGACCTGCACCGCCATGTCCATGGGCCAGGCCGCCGGCACCGCCGCGGCGCTGGCGATCGAAACCAAGACCACGCCCGCTGAACTCTCGGGCGTGCTCGTGCGTCAGCGTTTAGACTCGCAGCACGCCGGGCCCTACACGCCGGCGGCGTAGGTGGGCGGTGCCGTGAGCATGCGTTCTGCGTTGAAGCGAGCAGTTCGCTCGATTCTTCCCCTTTTGGAATTGTCATGAAAACAACCATTCTCTTCGCAATCGCCTTGGCACTGACTTGTGCCCTTGTGGTCGATGCCGTCGCTGCTGCTCCCTCGACGGCCTTTGATTTGCACGATTGGAAGCTGCAAATCCCGGGGCCGCGGGATATCAAGGCCTTGGAGAATTACTCGTCGGAGTATTTCAACCTGAATGCAGCCGGGGAAATGTGCTTCGACCTGAATGCCGCCGAAAAGGGCACGACTCCGAATGCAAAGTACGTGCGCTCGGAGCTGCGGCATTTGCCGAACTGGAAGACGAGCAGCCGCCACCAGCTTTCAGCCGAACTGCGAGTAATTTCCGCACTGAAGCCGGACAAGGTGACCGTGCTCCAGATCCACGGCATCACCGAAAAAGGCGGGGACGCGCCACCGCTGTTGAGAATTGCCGAGAACCATGGCGATCTTGTGGCGGTGATCCAGACCGGCAATGCTCGCCGCGAAAACGAGACGATTGTGTTGCAGAAAGGCTTGGGCACCAGGTTCGTGAAGATCGACGTGACGGTCGAGGCCGAGCGGTTGTCGATCCGCGTCAATGGCGAGCAGCAGCTCAGCCGGGGCCTGGCTTTTTGGAAATTTCCCAACTACTTCAAAGCCGGCTGCTATCCGCAAGCGACCGCAGGCACGCCGCAAGTGATGTTCCGCAAGCTGACGGCAAACTGACTGTTTCGATCCTTAATACGAGTCACGGAGGCGGGCTCAGGCCCGGATCGAGGCGCCGCCGTCGATGACGAGCGTCTGGCCTTGTACGAGATCGCTGAGCGGGCTGCATAGAAACAAAACGGCATCGGCCACGTCGCGGGCTTCGAGCAGGCGGTCGCCGACGAGCGTGTATTGTCCGCGCGAAGCGAGCAACTGCTGAGCGCCGGGCAGATGCCGGGTCGAGTCGGTGGCCACGAGCCCGGCTTCGACGATATTGACGTTCACGCCCCGGTTGCCCAACTCCAGGGCGAAATGCCGGGCGATGCTGGCCAGCGCGGCTTTTGAGCCGCCGATCAGCCCGTACTGCGGCAGGGCGCGATGGCTGCCGTGGCTGGAGAGCACGACGACCTTGGCGCGGCCAACAGTTCGCTCCAAGAGCGGCAGGGCTGCCTGCACCAGGTCGATGAAGGCACGGACGTTCGTGTTCATGGCCGCTTCGAAGTTCGCGTGCGAGGCTTCGACCAGCGGGCGAAAACCGCCACTGGCGGCATTGCTCAGCAGAATGTCGAGCCGTCCGAACTGCTCGCGGACGAACTCGAGCATCGCCTGCACGTCGTCCGCCTGGCTGACGTCGGCCTTGATCACGGCGGCCTGGCGACCGAGGGAGACGATGCTCTCGGCCACTTCTTCGGCTGCGCGGCTGGATGTGAGATAGTTGACGATCACGTCGGCGCCCGCCTCGGCCAGCCGCACGGCGCACGCCCGGCCAATGCCGCGCGAAGCGCCCGTCACCAGGGCCACGCGGCCCGTCAGATCAAGCATGTTGTGGTCCATCGATTCGCGGGTTCCGTAGTGATTGGCCGGCTCGCGCGAGCGCCGGATTTGCAAAGCGGCGGCGGGCGTCGGACCAGAGGCCCGCGCCGACGCCGCAACTCCAGAACAGCACAAAGCCGAAATCGTGCGGTAGCCAGACAGTGAACAGTTCGAGCATGACGGACATCATGACCGCTGCCAGGCCCAGACAAAAGAGCCGGCACTCGTGACCGGGCCGGCCCAACAGCAGCAGATAGATCGCCGGGGCTGCAATCAGGCAGACAAAGCCGATGACGCCCAGCCGACCGAGGCGCAGGTCGAGCAGAATATATTCGTTGTCGATAAACTGGAGATATTTGAGCGTTTGCGTGTCCTCGGGTCCGAAGGGCACCCGGATCGGAAAGCCGGCGGTGCGATCGGTGCCGAAACCGATCCAACCGGCCCGCTGCATGGCTTTGGCATACACGCGCCACAGCAGCACGCGGTGCATGGTGCCGGTATAGGGAATTTCCTGGCCGTCGACGACCACGCGCGCCTCGGAGCCCAGCTTGTGCTCCTGAGAAAGAACGTGCAGGACGTCAATAATCTGGTGCCGCCCGACGAACAAGAGCAGGGCCGCCACGGCGCCGGCTGCGAGGAGCGGTCGGCGCCACGCCGGGCGAGATCCCAGGGCGACGAGATAACAGGCCGCGCCCAGCGCCAACGTGGGTCCGCGTGAAACGGTCGCCAAAATGCCCACGGCCGACACCCAGGGTGCCGCCCGCCACCAACGTGGGCGGCGCCCGGCCGTGCTCTGCGCGGCCGCTTCCAGAGACCAGGGCCAGAGCAGCAGTTGCAGCATGCCGAAAAAGATCGGATGCCGCACCGGTCCTTCGGCGCGTTTCAGACCCAGCCGCACCACGGAGCGAGGAAACATCTCGGGCGGGCGCTGGCCGAACACGACATCGGCTGGATTAACGTGCGTCACGGCCTCGAACACGGCCCAGCCGGCCAGCAGCATGCCGACCAGGCACACGAGCGGCGCCAGTCGCCGGAGATCGCCGATCTCCTGGATTGCCAGCCGGCCGGCGACGTAGGCGATTCCCCATTCGCCGTACGTCCGCAAGAGCGTGGTCCATTGAAAGCCGTCGTTGACCGTGTCGGACGCGACGTGTACGGCCATCAGTCCGACGAGCGCCCAATCGGCCGCCACCAGTGGCCCGTGCCAGCGCGTGCGCGGATGCAGGCAATAGATGCTCAGCGCGATGGCGGCAGTCGTCACGCGCATGTCGAACCATAAAGGCCCGAGCCAGACTTCGACCCAATTGGGGACCAGCAGCGAAAGCGCCACGGCCGATCCCAGCGCATAGCGCCGGCCGACGGTGAACGTCTTCCATAGCGTCCAGGCCAGAATCAGTACAACGGCCAATAGCCACATGCGCGATTACCATCCGCCGGAAAATAGAGCGTGTCAGTCAGAATGGCATGGCGCGGCCGCCGCCTCAAGCGTCTGCCCGGCAAGCTGACGGCAAATTGACCAGCGTAGCGAGTGGACAGTGTGTGTATCAGCAATGATAATTGACGTTCTCAGCGAGGTCATCGGGCCAACTTTCTCAATTCGCGTGGCGGAACAGGCGTTCATGATTTCCAAACTTCGGT
>DATCFX010001361.1:0-4980 GCA_036509275.1 Pirellulales bacterium
TTTCTTCAGCACCGGCGCGGTCCGCCATGCCGTGAACATGACTAATATCGAGCCGGCCAAGCTGGCTTTGCTCCGCGATTACCTGGACCTGGGCTATCGGCTCGGGCTGCTGCTGGCCCAGATGGATCGCAGCGCGGCCAAAGCCTGCCGCCTGCAATATCGCGGCGAAGTGGCCGCCAAAGACACGAAGCTGATCACGGCCACCGTGGCCGCCGGGCTGCTGGCCAATGCGCTCGAAGAAGACATCAACATCGTCAACGCGGAAGTGCTGCTGCGCGAACGCGGCATTGCACTCAGCGAGCAGTCCCGCTCCGATCCGGGCGCCTTCAGTTCGGTCATCACGGCCGAATTGGTGACCGAAGCCGGCACACACAAGGCCGCCGGCACGATCTTCGGCCAGAACATGCCGCGGCTGGTGCAACTCGGCGAATATCGCCTGGACGCATTTCTCGACGGCGTGCTGATGATCTTCACCCATCGCGACGTGCCCGGCATTATCGGCCGCGTCGGCACGATCTTCGGCACGCACAAGGTGAACATTGCCCAAATGGCCGTCGGCCGCGCCAGCCACCCGCCGGGCGGCGAAGCCATCGGCGTGCTGAACCTCGACTCGCTGCCCACGGCCGCGGCCTTGAAAGACGTGGCCGCGCACTCCGACATTCTCAGCACGGCCGTCATCGAGTTGCCCCCGGCCGGGCAACTGCCCGTCTGGCTGTTGGGCGGCGGCGGCTGAGACCGTCGCGCGGCACCAGGCTTTTCGGCCAGCCCGCTGGGGCGCATCGCCATTCGCGGGCGGCGTCCGCGGTATCCGCTAAAGGCGGCACGATTGACATGCCGCGTGCGGCGTGGACGGCATTTCGTGGGTGTTCTGTTTTACCCGACCGCGAGATCTTACCGATAAGTTGGCTGTCGCCCGCGTGCCAGGCACCGCTGCACCCGCCGACGACGCCTTCCGTCCGCCTCAACCGACACCCGGATCTGCTATGGTCGACATGCAACTGGCTGACCGCGCGCATCGCGCGCTACTTAACAACCCGCACCTTCCGCATGCTCGCGTCCGACTGCTCGCCCAGCAGGGCCGGATCACGCTACAAGGCACTGTGCGCTCGTTCTATCAGAAGCAAATGGCGCAGGAGTCGCTGCGCGACGTCGAAGGCGTCAGCGAGATCGAGAACCAGTTGGAAGTGCTGTGGAGTTAGCAGCGTGTCGTCGTAGCGGAAGTCGTGAGACTTCCGACGCGGTTGACGAGCGGCGCACGCACGACGGAATTCTTACGAATTCCGCTACTGGGCTACTTCGGAATTCTTACGAATTCCGCTACCGGGTCCTAGCGCGGCTTGACTGTTTGCTGGCCGAGTACGGCGGCGACGCGCGTCTCGAAGTAAGGCAGTCGGGTGTCGAGCCGGCAGGTTTCGAGCACGGCCCGATTGGCGGCCGATAAGCCGCACAGTCGGAGCATGCCGCCGGTGGCCGTGACTTTTCGCTGCAACATCAGCAGTTGCCCGATCAGCATCGTGTGCAACAGCGGCAGGTTGTGGCACTCGAGCACGAGCCGATACGTGAAGTGCTGTTCCAGCAGCGTCCACAGGGTATCGGCCAGCGGAGGTGCGTCCCAGACGTTTTCCGGCAGGCAGTGCAGTTTGACGATCAACCAGTCGGGGCCGCGTGCGACTTCCAGATCCCAGCCCGGAGCCATTGACAACATGGGGGCGTGCTCCTCCTTGAAAAAGCGTGCGGCATTGCGCCGCGTTGGCATGCAGAGGATCATCATACAAATCTGCGGGGCCGCCGGGCAACAAGCGGGCGCTAAAATTCCGCTGGTGCGAGTGCTAGCACTCGCTGGCCGCCAGCACTTCCGGTTCGCCGGAATCATGGGCGGCATCCCCCGCATGGTTCGGCTTCAAAACAGCTTGCCCTGTCCGCCTTCGACCGGCGGCTCAAGGCCCAAATGCTGGTAGCCGGCAGCCGTGACCTTGCGGCCGCGCGGCGTGCGCACGACCAAGCCGGTGCGGAGCACAAATGGCTCGACATCGTCCACCAGCGTGTCAATCGCCGTGTTCATGGTATGGCCCACGGCCTCGACGCCGACAGGGCCGCCGTGAAAGACGCGGACGATCGTCTCCATGTACTTGCGGTCCTGGGTATCGAGCCCCATCTCGTCGATACCCTGCATCTCCAAGGCGGCTTCGGCCACCAGCCGCGAGATGCGGCCGTCGCAGCGGCTGGTGGCATAGTCGCGGACCCAGCGTAGGCGGTTGTTTGCCAGCCGCGGAGTGCCGCGGCTGCGGACGGCAATTTCAGCGGCCGCGTCTTCGGTGATCGCCACTTGCAGTTTACCGGCGCTACGCCGCACGATCTGGGCCAGCTCGTCGACCGTATAAAAATCCAAATGCTCGCGCATCACGAACCGGTCGCGCAGCGGCGCCGACAGCAGGCCCGTGCGGGTCGTGGCGCCGATCAGCGTAAACGGCCGCAACGGCATGTTAATGGTTCGGGCATTCACGCCTTCGCCCAGCGCGATGTCGATGCGAAAGTCTTCCATGGCCGGATACAGAAATTCTTCGACGGCCTTGGGCAGCCGGTGAATTTCGTCAATGAACAGCACCGAGCCTTCTTCGGCGTTGGTGAGGTAGGCCACCAGGTCCTTGGGGGCCTGCAAGGTGGCGCCGCTGGCGATTTGCAGCCCCACGCCCAACTCGCGCGGAATGGCCATGGCCAGCGTGGTCTTGCCCAAGCCGGGCGGCCCGTCGAACAGGATATGGCCTAGCGTCTCGGACCGTTTGCGAGCGGCGTCGACCGCGATCTCCAGGCGTTCGGTCACTTCGGCCTGGCCGACCATGTCGCGAATGCGTTGCGGGCGCAAATCGCGATCATCGTCCGGCAGGTCGCCGCCGCCCTGTTGCAGAATGGCTTCACGAACCATAAGGGGAAAGCAGAATGCGGAAGTATGAATGATGAACGATGAATGCCGGAATCGTGATGGCTCAACTATAGCAGAACGCTCGCCGCCGCTCTAAGCCCACGGGGCTGCGGGTTGTGGGTTCGCGCCGCAAGGAGGTCCTCTGGCCATCCACAAAAAGACGGTTTTTTTCGGCCGGCTGCGCGAGTAAGATGGCTCGCACCTGCCCCGCGACCCGCACACTGCCCGCTTCCAGGAGCCTCCGATGCACACCCGACTGGCGCGCCTTGCGGCGTTTGTATTCCTGCTGACGACCGCGGCGGCCACGCAGGGGGCCGCTCCGGATGCTTCGCCCTCGGGCAAGACGTTTCGAGCCGGGGCGTTTGCGGCCGATATCACGCCGCTGGAGCTGCCGATCTCGACCAATGGCGGCCTGCAGGATCGCCAGGCGACGGAAGTCCATGACCGCCTGCACGCCCGCACGCTGGTCCTGGACGACGGCCGGGTGCGGATCGCGATCGTGGTTTGCGATTTGTGCGCCATTCCCCGCGACGTGTGCGACGAGGCCAAACGCCTGGCCGCGCTGGCCTCGGGAATTCGCGTGGACCACGTGCTGATTTCCGCGACGCACACGCATACCGCGCCGACCGCGACACCGACGTTCCAGAGCGATCCCGACCCGGCGTACCAGCACTTCGTGGCCGAGCAGATCGCCAAAGGCATCGCCCGCGCCACCAAGAACCTGGAACCGGCCCGCATCGGCTGGGGCGTGGGCCGCAATGCCGACCAGGTGTTCAACCGCCGCTGGAGATTGAAGCCCGGCACGGTGCCGGCCGATCCCTTTGGCCGCAAGCACGACACGGTCAAGATGAACCCCGCCGTGATGAATGCGAACCTGGTCGAGCCGGCCGGTCCGACCGATCCCGACGTGTCGGTGCTGAGCGTGCAGGCCCGCGATGGCCGGCCGATCGCCGTGCTGGCCAATTATTCGCTGCACTACGTGGGCGGCGTGCCGGCGCTGTCGGCCGATTATTACGGTGCCTTTGCCGAGCGGATCAAAGAGCTATTGAAAGCCGGCGAGGCCCGGCCGGCATTCGCCGGCATCATGTCCAACGGCACGAGCGGCGACGTCAACAATATCAACTTCCGCGCTCCGGCCGTGCGTGCAGCCACGGGCGAGCGCGTGAAAGTCGTAGCCGACAGCGTGGCCCGCACGGCGCTGGATACTATCCAAAAGATTCAGTATCACGATTGGGTGCCGCTGGCCATGCGCGAGCGCGAAATCGAGTTGGGCGTGCGGCTGCCGCCGGCGGCAGACATCAAAGCGGCCGAGCAGACGCTGGCCGAGGCCCCCGGCCCGGGACTCAAAACCGTGCCGGAGGTATACGCCCGCGAAACGGTGTTGCTGGCAAAATACCCGCCGACCGTGCGGGTCCGGCTGCAAGCCATCCGCATCGGCGAGTTGGGCATCGCCAGCAGCCCTTGCGAGACTTTTGCCGAAACCGGCCTGGCCATCAAGCGCGAAAGCCCGCTCAAGCCGACCTTCGTGATCGAGCTGGCCAACGGCTACAACGGTTATTTGCCGACGCCCGAGCAATTCAAATGGGGCGGGTACGAAACCTGGCGGGCCCGTTCCAGTTATCTGGCCGAAGACTCTTCGGTGAAGATCACCAGCACGCTGCTGGAACTGCTGCGGCAAGTGAGCCGGTAGACGGGCTTCTTTTTGTCAGCGCTCGCGGAGCTTCGCCGTAGGACCGAACGAAAAATAGCTTCTCCTCAATCCCTCGCCGCTCGTGGGAGAGGGCAGGGGGGGCTTCGAAAAAACCGAAGCTATTTTTCGATCGAACCTTCGTCTTAGCTCTTGCCTCGCCGATCCGAATCGAGCAGATCGATCAGCTTTTCCAGCCCGACCAGAACCGTGGGAAATCGCCAACGCTGCAGGCAGCGGGGGCAGTTGATCGGCAGGATCAGAGGGGACCAGACGTAGTCCCAGAACGTCAATGGGCGTCGGACGCGGGCCTGCTTCGAAAGGCAATTGACACATTCCATCGGTGCGCCCCATGCGTATTTTGGGCGCGGTC
>DATCFX010001362.1:0-9459 GCA_036509275.1 Pirellulales bacterium
TCGCCGCCTCCGCCGGCACTGGCAGCCGCTGCGGCGGGCCAGAACTCGGCGTTGTCCGACGATCGTTACGCTGACTACTTCGCCGGCCTGCGGGCGTCGCAAGCGTCTGCTGACAACAATCAAAGCGCAGCCGCAGCCACGCCGTCGCCGGCGCTGGGGCAACCGAACAATGCGCTGCTGGCGGCGCAAGCCAACCCGTCAAGCGCCTATTCGGCTGCACCGCCTGCCAGCGCGACACCAGCGACGCCGCCGACCCCCGCGCCGGATCACTCGACTACGTCGCCGCCGGCAAATTCGGCCGCACAGATGTACTGGTCGCTACAATCTTCTAAGCAAACCGCGGCACCGCCGGCGGCCGCCAGTCCCCAGGCGTCGGAGATCGCCACGGCTCCACCGGGCCGTAGGCTGCAACTGCCGCCGGGCAGCCCGCCGCTGGGGCTGGAAGGCTATTGCCCGGTCACGCTCGTGGATAAGCACGCTTGGCGAGAGGGGGACGTTCGCTTCGGAGCCATCCATCACGGCCGCACGTATCTGTTCGCCAGCCATGCCGAGCAGCAGCGTTTTCTGGCCAACCCGGACGCTTTCAGTCCGGTGATGTCGGGCGACGACCCGGTGCTGGCATTGGATGAAAACAAGTCGGTGCCGGGCAAGCGCAAGCACGGCGTGTTTTTCAGCAACCGCGTTTACCTGTTCTCGACCGAGGCCACGCTGACGGCTTTCAGCAAGAACCCGGGTCGCTACGCGCCCGAAATCACCCAGGCTCGGCGGTGAATGGATGAACAGACAGACGGACCCCGTACAATGAACGAGTCCTTTTCGGTGAGGGGTTGAGCGGGGCGATAGGTTTCCAGGCAGCGGGTAGAGGGTAGCGGGAACGCGAGCGAAGCCGGGAGCGATTGGTTTGTGAGGGCGAGCGATTGGCTCGGCCCCACAGCGCTACCCTCTACTCGGCCTGGAGCACGGGGAAGGGGAGCACGGGGAAATGATGAATGCGGAATGATGAATAATGAATGAAGGAACGCGCGCGGAGTCTCTTTCGATTCATCATTCCGCATTTATCGTTCATCATTGCTTTCCCAGTTCCGGCTTCTTTCCACCGCCTTGAGCCAGCCGCGATAGAGGCGCTCGCGCTGGGCGTCCGGCATCTGCGGCTCGAACCGTCTTTCGATCGTGGCGTGTCCGGCAAGCTCGCCAGTGCCGCTCCAAAAGCCCACGGCCAGCCCGGCCAGGTAGGCGGCTCCCAGGGCAGTTGTTTCGCACACGGCCGGCCGCTCGACGGGCACGCCCAGCAGGTCGGCCTGAAACTGCATCAGTGCATCGTTGACCGCGGCGCCGCCGTCGACTTTCAACGCCGTGAGCGGCTTGGCCGCATCTTTTTGCATGGCTTCGACCAGGTCGCGCGTTTGGTAGCCCATCGAGTCGAGTGCGGCCCGGGCGAGGTGCCCGGCCGTCGTACCGCGCGTGATGCCGAATATGGCACCGCGGGCGTAGGGGTCCCAATACGGCGCTCCCAGGCCGACAAAGGCCGGCACCAGGTAGACGCCGTCGGTATCGGCGACGGAAGCCGCCAGCGGTTCCACATCGGCCGACGTCGCGATCAGTCCCAGGCCGTCGCGCAGCCATTGCACGACCGCTCCGGCCACGAATACGGAACCCTCGAGGCAATAGGTCGTGTGGCCGTCGAGTTGCCAACCGATGGTCGTCAGCAGGTGATTGTGCGATTCGACCGGCTGCTGGCCCGTGTTCATTAGCAGGAAGCAACCGGTGCCGTAGGTATTCTTCGCGCTGCCCGGCTCGAAACAGGCTTGCCCGAACGTGGCGGCCTGCTGATCGCCGCAGGCCGCCGCGACGGGAACGGCCGTGCCGAACCACTCGTCGAGCGTCTGGCCGTAGACTTCGCTGCTGGGGCGGACCTCCGGCAGCATGCGCCGCGGAATATCGAGAATTTTCAGCAGCTCGTCGTCCCATTCCAGCGTGTGAATGTTGTACAGCAGGGTGCGGCTGGCATTGCTCACGTCGGTCACGTGCCGGCCGCCGGTCAGCCGCCAGATCAGGTAGCTGTCGACCGTGCCGAACAGGATATCGCCGTGGTGCGCGCGGGCGCGGAGGCCGGGAATCGTGTCCAGCAGGTAATCGATCTTCGTGCCGGAGAAATACGGATCGAGCAGCAGCCCGGTCTTGCGGCGAAACAGGGGCTCCAGGCCTTCGCGTTTGAGCCGGTCGCAGATTTCGGCGCTCACGCGGCTTTGCCAGACGACGGCCGGGTGTACGGCGCGGCCGGTCTTGCGGTCCCAAAGAATGGTCGTTTCGCGTTGATTCGTGACGCCGATGCCCGCGATCTGCGACGCTTCGATGCCGGCCTGCGCAATGGCTTCGCGCGCCACGGCCAACTGCGTGGCCCAAATGGCCTCCGGATCGTGCTCGACCACGCCCGGCCGCGGCAGGATCTGCGGCAGTTCTTGCTGCGCGACGGCCATCGGCCGCCCGGCGTGCGAAAAGATAATCGCGCGACTGGAGGTCGTGCCTTGATCGAGGGCGAGAATGTACTGGGCCATATTGCCCGCCGAGTATCTGGGGTGCGAAGGCCGGCGCATTGTCGGTCAACGCCCCGGCAGTTTCAAGGCGAGACGCGACGAGCTATTGACGCGAAAGGCATGACGCGCATACAGAGGTGTTGAGAACCGCCGCGTGCCGCCAGCGCCATCGGGTCATGGGGCCGCTGCGACGTCAACCACTTTCAGCACCACGGCGGTGAAGTCGTCGGCCTGCGGCGCTCCGGCGGAAAAAACTTGCACCGCCGCGTGCAAATGATCGACGATCGTTTGCGCCGGCTCCGAGCAATGGTCGCCGATCAGCCGCAGGACGCGTTCCATGCCAAACATCTCCCCGTCCGGCGACAACGCCTCGTGTACGCCGTCGGTTACCATCAACAGCAGCTCGCCCTCCTGCAACCGGCGCTCGACGCCGCAGGCCACCACCAGGTCGCGATCGAGGCCCAGCGGTTGGCTCGTGCTATCCAACAGGGCGAAGTGGCCGCTGGCCTCGAGCAAATGGCCCTGATGCCCCGCGCCGGCATACACCAGGTCGCGGCTCTGCAAATCGAGCCGCGCGAGCAGCAGCGTGACAAATCGTTCGCCGGCCAAATCCTCGGTGAGCAGTTGATTGATCTTGGTCAGGATTTCGGCCACGTCCATGTCCGTCGTGGCCAGCGTCCGCAAGCAGGCGCGCGTTTCAGCCATCAACAGCGCGGGACCAAGCCCGTGGCCGCACACGTCGCCAATGGCGATTGCCAGGAACCGCGTGCCCATCCGAATAAAATCGTAATAGTCGCCGCACGTGGCTTGGGCCGGATGCCAGGCGCCGGCCAGTTCATAGCCTCGCAGCACGGGCACGCTGGCCGGACAAAGTCGTTGCTGAATTTCGCGGGCGGCGCGCAACTCGACGTTGGTCGAACGGATGCAGGCTTCGAGATGCCGCCGCTTTTGCCGCTCGATCGCATAACGCAGGGCGCGGACCAACGATTGCGGCTGAAAACGCCATTTCACCAGATAATCCTGGGCCCCCCCGTGTACCGATTCGATTGCCAGTTCCTCATTCTCCGAACCGGTAAGAATCAATACCGGGATTTCCGGACAACTAGCCTGGAACCGCGCGAGCGTCGCCAGCCCCGAACTGTCGGGCAACGATAAATCCAACAGCACGGCGTCGATGCCGCCCGCTTTCAACCTGTGGATTCCATCGAACAGGCTGTGTACCGCGGTGAGCGCTGCCGAAACGGACGAGTCGGCAGTCAACAACTGGCGGACGATCAAGCCGTCGCTCAAACTATCGTCGATCAGCAGAACTCGAATCGTCTCCTCCATCGGGTTGCATAGCCTCGCGTCAGTAAGACCTGATCGGGAGTTGAAATGCTGCCGGCAGCGCGGCAAGCTGGCCTCGCAGGCCCTCTGCCGGCGCAGTTCAGGCCAGAGCGGCCAGCGCATCGGCTTTCGAGCCGTAAATTCGAAAAACCGTTCCCTCCAGCTTGAGGATGCTGAATAGCCGCTCGATTTCCGGGTGTAGATCGCTTAAACGTAACTGCCCGCCGTAAGCTGCGACCGTCCTGCGGGCCTGCAGCAAGGTATTGACGCCCTCGCTGCTCAACTGCCGGACTTCGATGAAACTCAGCAAGACGAAGGCGGGTCGGGCCGCGTCCAAATAGGCCAGCAGTTCATCCTGGACTTCCACCAGCAGCCCGCGATCCAACAGTTGCCGATCCGAGAAATGCAACACTTGCACGTTGCCGCGTCGTTCAAGTCGAAAATGGGCGAGGTTCTCCATACGCACCTCTCGTTTGCCTTTGGCTGCCTGGCCTTAAACGCTCTCCCACTGGGCTGATGCGAAGGATTGAAAAAAAGGCACGCGACTAATTGCACAGCCCTCGGGCCAATGGACTTGCTCGCCTAAAGGGATTTTTTCACTTTTTTGCTATCGCTCCGCATTGCGAAAACCCCTCTCTAGGTGCATCGATTTTACCACCTTTGGGTAGGTCGTCAACGATCGCGCGGATTGCTGTCTTCACAAGCGATAACTCTTTTTGTAAATGGCACTTAGGAATGAACAATTGCGCTGCTTAATCCACCGCGATCTTTCCGAATTGCAATTTAAGCCGCTGAACTTCCTGTGCGACAGCCGTGGCAGCCAGCGCCGGATCCAGAAGGCCCTCGGCTGCTAAAATTGCAGCTAATTGTGCCAGGCATGTGCCCGCTAAACGCGGTTGGTAAAGCAGCATCAAACGCCGCTCCACCAGATCGGGCAACCGCCGGGCGTGCTCGTGCCGCACGCACCACGTCGCCAGCGACACGGGCAGCGGCGTGCCGGCCAGTAGGATCTGCGGTTGCAGGTCGCTGCCCAATGCTTTGAGGACGTGCTGGGCGCGGGTGCCCCAGAGCGCCCAGACGCTGCTCGCCGCTTCAGCCGATAGACCATAGCTGCTCGCCAAGGCTGCCAGGCGCCGGCCAAGCTCCTGCTCGTCGGGCGGGTAATCTTCGCCGCCGGGCACGATCCGCTGCCGGCTATCGGCCACGCGCTGCCGGCCGAGACGAGCGAGCAGCAGGTCGGCGGTGGCTTCGGCCAGCGAGCGGCATGTCGTCAGCTTGCCGCCGATGACGGAGAACGTCGGGACCGGCGCCCCCGGCTGCTCTTCGACCCAATGCCGCCGGGTCACGGCTCCCGGCGTGGCGGCCGAACTGGCCGGCAGCGGCCGCACGCCGCAATAGTGCAGCTCGACGTCGCCGGGCGTGAGGCCCGGTAGCGGAAAAATCGCGTTCACCGTGTCCAGCAGATACTGCACTTCCGCCGGAGAGGCCACCGCCTCGGCCGGATCGCCGCTGTAGGGCAGATCGGTGGTGCCGATCAGGCAAGCGGGTCCAAAGGGCAACACGAATACCGGCCGGCCGTCGGCCGCTTCGGCATACACGCCGCCGTGCTCCAGTGCCGAGCGCAGCGTCGCGTTGTACGTCACGAGGTGGCTGCCCTTGGTCCCGGCCATCAAGCGGCGGCTCGGAATGTCCAGCCGCTCGAGCGTGAGATCGACCCAAGCCCCGGTGGCGTTGACGATGGCTGCCGGCCGCAGCGACTCGACGATTTGCCCGCTTTGCCCGTCGATGATTTCGACTTCCTGGCCGCGCAGCCGCGCTTCGTGATACGTCCAAACCTTCAGCGTCGCGCCCCGCTCGGCGGCCGCCGCCTGGGCATCGGCCACCAGGGCCAGCACAAAACGCTCGGGGTAGCGCAGCTGCGCGTCGAAGTACGAGCAGAGCCAGCGATAACGATGCTGATCCACCGGCGGCGTGCCGGGTGCGCCGTGCCGCCAGGCCCGGTGACGCGGCAGCGTCGGGTCGCGGGCATAACGATCGTAGAGCCAGAGACCCGCTTCGACGAGCCACAAGCCGCGGGCCCCGCCGCGGCCTGGCAGCCACCGCTCGAGCTTGGCGAAGCGCGCCAGCGACTGCTTCAAGCCGCCGAAGCGATTTTCGACCGGAATGAACAACTCGAGCGGCCGCACGAACTGCGGCGCCAAGCGCAGCAGCCGGGTGCGTTCGGCCAGCGACTCGCGCACCAGGTCGAATTCGCCGTATTCCAGGTAGCGCAAGCCGCCGTGAATCAACCGCGATGAATGGGCCGTGGCCCCGAATGCCAGATCGGCCGACTCGACGAGCGTGACCGGCACCCCATTGATGGCCAATTCGCGCGCCAGGGCCGCGCCGTTGATGCCGCCGCCCAGAATGAGCACTTCCTGCCGATTGCCAGCCATGCGGCCACTATAGAAGATCGCCTCGGCGCCAGGCGAGGGGCCGGCCGGCCGGATTCAGACGCCTTACGAGTCGCTTTGCTTTTTCAACCGTCGCTCGATCATGCCGATGCTCGAGCGCACGCCGTCGAGTTCGCCATTGATGGCCAGAGCGCGGCGAAAGCTTTCCAGCGCCCACAGGTCGTTGCCCAGCCGCAGATAGCATTGGCCCAGGCCGGCCAGGGCGCCGAAATGAAACGCGTTGAGCTGCACGGCCCGCTGGCAATCGCGCACGGCCGCGTGGTACTGCTGCAAGCCGAATTGGGCGATCGCCCGCTGGTTCCAGGCTTCGGCCAACTCGGGGGCGCGGGCAATCAACTCGTCGGCCGAGGCCAACGCCTCGCGATGCTGACGCTCGGCGTTGAACTGCATGACGGCAGCCAGCCGCTTGCGGTTTGCCGGCCGTCCATCGCGGCACCAGACGGCCCGCAGGGCGGTTTCGGCCAGCAAGCGCACAGTGCGATCGTCATCGCCCAGGGCCCGGCCCAGCACGCCGTTGGAACGATAATCGCCGACCAAACCCAGGGCCAGCGCCGCGGCCCGCCGTATGGAGCGCTGGCCGCTGATGAGCAGCCGCTCCAGACTGCCGGGAAAATACTGCGCGATGACCCGCCGCGCAAACGCCTGGCTGTCTTTATCGGCCAGGTATTGCCGATACATTGATGCCAAGAGCGGCTTGCCGGCCTCGCCCATGCACGCACCTCCACCTCATTCGGTCAAAGCGTGGCCCCCGAATCATCGCGGGCCGACTCTCTCCAGGTTAGCTAGCACCCCCTTGAATGCCAAGCATAAATGCGGATTTCACCGCAATGATCGAGCGCAATGGAATCCAAGGAATCCTCGCCGCAAGCCCACGGACTGCGGTCCGTGGGGGCTCGCCCGCCAGCCGCCCTCCGCGCGGCTTCTCAGCACCGCTGGTAGAGGTTATGACAAAGACTGCGGCGAATTCCGCCACGGACCGGAGCCAGAGTGCGGCCCATGACTTCGAGTGAGACAAACTTCGCTTCCGGTAGGAAGGCTTCGTCGGGTGATCGGAGTGGCATGCCCACGACCGCCGTGGGCATGTGGAACTCTCAAAGGCGTCCGACGCGCATGCCCACGAACCCTGGGCATGGCACCCAGGCGGTTCTGCTGCTGACAGTACTGTTCTGCTGTCCTGCCCGGGCAACCGAACCGGCCCGCGATTGGCTATCCGGCCGCGAACTGGCGGCAAAGCTCGCCGAGCCGGTCACCGTGGCTTGGGCCGGGGCGCCTCTGAAGCGGGCGATCGGCGACCTGGCGCGGACGCATGCGATCGGCCTGTTTCTCGATCGCCGGGAGGATCCGGATCGGCTCGTCACGCTTTCGGTCAAGAACACCCCGCTGGCCGAGGTCTGCGACAAGCTGGCCGCCAGCGCGGGCATCGGTTTTTGCCAACTCGATGCACTCGGCTATTTCGGGCCGGCCGGAACCTGCGAAGCGTTGCCCACCGTGGCCGCTTTGCACGACGACGAAGTTGCGCGTTTGCCTGCCGCCACACGCGCCCCCTGGAGCCACCGGACCGCCTGGAGTTGGCCCGATTTTTCCACGCCGCGCGAGCTGGCCGAACAACTTGCCCAGACCGTGCATGCCCAAATCGAAAACCCCGAAAGGCTGCCGCACGACCTCTGGGCCGCCAGCCAGCTACCGCCGCTGAGCGTGGCGCAGCGATTGACGCTGATCGCCGCCGGGTTCGATCTGACGTTTGAATTCGACGACGGCGGCCAGCGCATTCGCTGGGTCGACTGGCCCCAGCGCCCGACGATCGAGCGCAGCTATTCCGGCGGCCCACGGGCACGCGAGTTGGCCACCGCTTGGGCCGCGCTGGCCCCGCACAGCACGCTTAAAGTGGAAGGCACAAAAATTATCGTCCGCGGTCCGCTCGAAGATCAGCAGCGCATCGCCGCCGGCCGCAAAACCTCGACGCGGCCGGCCGCGCAGCCCAAGCAGCCGGGTACGCCGGTTTACACGCTCAAGCTGGAAGGCGTGCCGCTGGCCAGACTGTTGCAAGAGCTCGAGCGAAAGCTGGATTTGCAAATCAAAGTCGACCAGCCGGCGGTCGATCGGGCCAAAATCGACATGCAGCAAAACATCTCGCTCAAGGTCGAAAAAGCCACGCTCGACCAGTTGCTCGACGCCGCGCTCAAGCCCGCCGGCCTGACTTTTGTCCGGAAAGGCACGAAGATCGAAGTCCGGCCGAAAGCGAAATGAGTCCGCTGGCCCCTCTGTAGGCCCGGCGAGCCGAATCGGGCCTTTTGGCGCAACGCGTACCGCTCCCCGTTGCCTTTTTTCTTCTCTGTGTCTCTGTGCCTCTGTGGTGCATTTTCCTCGTTGCCGAAACGCTGCGGCCACCCAGGCGGAAAGAAAACCACAGAGGCACAGAGGCACAGAGAGGAAGAAGAGAGGAAGAGAAGAAGATAGGAAGAAAAAGGATGCGTGCCGCTATTCGCTGGGGGCGGGGCGGGGGCCGCCTTCGGGCGTGGGCGGCCGCAGGCCGGGCTGCGGCGGAGCGGGCGCGGGTCCGGACGGGCCGGTCTGCTGCCGCGCGGACCGCACGGTGCCGACCAGCATGCGAACGACCGTCTTGACGTCGCCGGCAATCCGCTTCACTTGGGTCGCGTAACGGCTATCGAACTGGACTTCGTGGTGGAGAACCCAGACGCGCATCAGCGGCTGGTTGACGCCGCCGCGCATCAGCAGCGTATAGTCCAGCGAACAGGAAAAGCTGGTATTCATCCGCTTGCGAAATTCGGCCTGCACCAGCAGCAGCGCGGTATCCGGCCCGGGCTGCTCGACGACTTGCAGTCCGGCGGCGCGGAGCGATTGCACGCATTGACCGGCGATCATACTGACGCTGGGCTGTGGATCACGCGGAGCCCGTAGCGGGTCGCCCGATTCGAGGACCACGGCCACCGTCACCTGCTGCAATTGGGCCAGCAGTTGCCGCCCGGCCGGCGTATCGACGCCGTCGACAATCTCGCGCCGGCCGCCTCGGGGACCTGCGCCGCCCCTGGGGCCTGGGCCGCCCTCGGCTTTGCGCACGCCCGGCACCAGCGGCTTCGGCTCGGCCGCGGCGCGGGCGATCGCCCGCTGCAAATCGATGGCCGAGA
>DATCFX010001363.1:0-1716 GCA_036509275.1 Pirellulales bacterium
CCGATCCCAGTGCGCTGGGCGCTTTGATCAACACTTCGGCCACGGCCGCCAGCTACGCCGGCATCGTCACGCTGGGTGCCGCTTCGAGCATCGGCAGCGACTACATCAATAGCGTCAGCGGCATCACCGCCGGCGGCAACATCACGCTCTCCGGCCAGGTGAGCGGTGCGTTCGCCCTGACCAAGGTCGGCAGCAACACCCTGAACCTGACCGGCATCACCAGCGCGTCGACCAATGGGGGCCTGACGGTCGCCTTGGGTACGTTGGAAATCTCCGGCGCCTCGACCACCACCAACGGCGCCGGTGCGTTGGCCGTCAGTGCCGGCCCGTTCACCGCGCAGGCCGGCACTAGCAGCCAGCCGTTCAGCTACCAGACAGTTTCTACGCCCGGCGGAAACGCTGGAATCAACGTCCTGAACCTGGACTACACCGGGCTGTCCGGCTCGGCCAGCCGCATCAATAGCCACTCAGTCACGCTCACGGGCGGCGAGTTGCTGTTGAGCATCGCCAGCGGCCCGACGGCGATCACGCAAATTGAAAGCACGGCCGGCAACGCCACGACGCTGAGCAGCGACTTCAACCTGATCAAGCTCTCGACGAATAGTACGTCGAGCATCGAGCTCACCACCACCTTGACGATCCCGCTGACCCGCAGCGGCTTTGGCACGGGCCTCATCCAGGGCAACAACTTTGGTACTGCCACGCTCGGAACTGCCGGCGACACCAACATTGTCTCCACCGGCACTTTCGCCACGACGTTCTTCACCGGTCAGGTCGCGGTGACCAGCGGCGCGCTGAATACGGGCATCGCGCCTTGGTTGGTGGTCGACTCGTCGAGCACCGGCGTGGCCGGCACCTACAGCTTCGCCACCTACAACAACAACTTAGTCATCACCAATACCATCGGCATCGCGCCGCTAGCGAGCAATAACTACGAGACCGTTAGCAGCACCAATTGGGCCACGCTCAGCAACATCACCAACTACAACCAGTTGGTCACCAGCACCAGTACGGCCGCAACGTTGGCGGCCAACGCCAGTGGCAGTTTGCAGCTCTACGCCCCCAACTCGCTGACGATCGACAACACGATCGCCTCGGGCAGCACGCCGATTACGATCGGCGCCGGCAATTCGTTGATGCTGCAAAGCGGCGGCGTGCTGGACTATAGCGGCAACACCACGACGATCGCCGGGCCCGGCTACCTGAACGCCACCACCACCACCACGTCGCTAACCACCAACGCCACGCAGTTGATCTTCCAAATCTTCAACGACACCAACGCCAACAATCCGGGCTACGGCACAACCACGTTGCAGGTCAACGCCACCGTGGGCGGAGCGATCGCTCCGACTACCGGCGGCCTGGTCATGAGCGGCGATGGCACGCTCGTCCTCAACAGCACCAACGTCAACAGCTACACCGGCACCACCAGCCTGAACCTGGGCAAATTGCAATTCGGCAGCTCGGCCCCGGCCAATAACCCGATCATTTATCCCTTCTCCGTCATCAGCGGGATCGCGGCTTTCGGCACGGCCACCGGCATCACCACTGGGCTGCTCGGCAGCCCGCTGGTGGTCAACGCGGGGGCCACGCTCGATCTCAACGGCGCTTCGCAAACGGTCGGGCAGTTCAACAGCGTGGGCACGCTGCCCGGCACCGGCGGCACCGTGACCAACAGCAACCTCACGAAAGCGGCCGATTTGTATGTGATGAACA
>DATCFX010001364.1:0-4056 GCA_036509275.1 Pirellulales bacterium
ACGAGCATTCGTCGGACGCGTTTCATCTTCCGCCGGAGAGTTATCTGGGGATGGCCGGCAGGACGGATCAAGGCATCGTCGGCAAGATCCGCACAGCGATGGCCGATCGTTTTCCGAATGCCAAGCTCGACGTGCCCGACGCGCAATCGCGCTCGGTCGAATATATTTACAGCTATCTTTCGCGAAATTTGCCGTTCGCGGAGGAATTCAAAGAAGGGGAGATGATGTTCCATTCGACGGGCGGCGCAAGCCGAGTCCCGGCCTTTTCTGCGACGTTTGATCTCAAGAAGGCCCAAGATCGAGCCTGGAGAAAGCAGGTCACGATCCTCGATTATCGCGACAACGACGATTTCGTCCTGCGCCTGAACACAACTATGGAGGACGACGAACTGATTCTGGCCAAAGTCAAGCCTGAAGGCACGATGGCAGCCACGCTGGAAGCGGTCGAGCAGCGGATCAAGGCCAGCGGCGAGAAGAAAGCCGGCGATGAGGCCAGCATTCCTGAAAAAGGAGACCACCTGGAGGTTCCGATGATTTCGCTGGGCGTCGAGCGCGACTATCCCGAACTGGCGAACCGCCCGTTCGAGAATTCGGAAATGCCAGACGTCATGATTGGCCAGGCTCGGCAGGGGATTCGGTTCTATTTAGACCAACGCGGCGCGCGGGTGGAATCGTGGGCGCTCGCAAACTCGGTAACGACATCTGAAGTGCGCCGCACCTTCGCCTTCGACAAAGCTTTCCTTCTTTACATGAAGCGGAACGACGCCAGCGCACCCTATTTCGCGATGTGGATTGGCAACGCAGAATTGCTGAAGAAGCCGTGAGACGGAATTTCGCGAGCCATCCGGTTTCTAGCAGCAAGCTCGAAAAAAGTCGTAGGCTCACTCCGTGAGCCGTAACTGGGGCGAGGATAATTTGCAGGCAAAGCCGACTGGCGGCCTTCTGCCTCCCGGCGGAGCGGGAGGCCTACGGTGATTCGCGGCCGGGGCTTTCGGCACTTGCATATCGTGGGATAATAGGCGCATCGAGATGGTGCGAATGGGGCATCGCGTTACGGAGGAGCAAGCTCTATGCGCATGGCGACGATTTTCGTGTGCTTGACAATACTGGTCCACGGCGCGGGATGCAGCCGAAGCCGGCCCGAGCCGTCGACTCCGCTCGTGGCGGCCGCAAAATTGCCCGAAACGGATATTCTGCCGCATTGCGACGGTCCGATCGTTCCAGGCCGGAACTACGTGTATTGTGCCACGTTTCAATTGGCTTGGGACAAACTGCGCGAGCAAGCGGGCGGCGCGCCGGTGCTGTTGGCCGAAAAACCGGATATGGCCACGCGGCTGAACGAGCATTCGTCGGATGCCTTCCATCTTCCGCCGGAGAGTTACCTGGCGATGGCTGACAGGACGGATCAGGGGATCGTCGGCAAGATTCGCGCAGCGATGGCCGATCGTTTTCCCAACGCCACGCTCGATGTGCCCGACCCGCCGCCGGACGCGGTGCTGTACATCTATAGCTATCTTTCGCGGAACTTGCCATTCGCGGAGGAGTTTGAAATCTCCGCGCCGATGCAGTTCGACGCGGGGGACAGGATCAGCCACGTCCCTGCGTTTAAAGCGACATTCGACGAACACCAGGCAAAAGATCGGGCCTGGCGGAAGCAAGTCACAGTCCTCGATTACCGCGACAACGACGATTTCGTCCTGCGGCTGAACACAACTATGGAGGACGACGAACTGATACTGGCGAAGATCAAGCCAGAAGACACAATGGCCGCCACGCTGGAAGCGGTCGAGCGGCGGATCAAGGCAGCCGGGGAAAAGGAGCCCGGCGGTGAAGCCAGCATGCCCGAAGCGGGTGACTATATGCAGGTCCCGATGATTTCATTGGGCGTCGAGCGCGATTATCCTGGAGTGACGAAGCGCGGCTTTGAGAATTCAGAGCTGCGAGAACTGTACATCTCCCAGGCTCGCCAGGGGATTCGGTTTTACCTCGATCAAAAGGGCGCACGGCTGGAGTCGCGGTCGAACGTACTTGACCATGCGAAGTCGGCAGTTGGCCGCTTTTTCGTGTTCGATAAGGCTTTCCTGCTTTACATGAAGCGGAAGAGCGCCAGTGCCCCCTATCTTGCGATGTGGATCGGAAATGCTGAATTGCTGAAGCACCCGTAATCCAAACATTCAAGGTAGGAACACTAATCCGCGCTGATCGACACTAATGAATTAGTGGGAATTAGTGCTGATTAGTGTTCCTCTTCGTCGTGCGTGGCCGATTCGGAATTCTTACGAATTCCGCTACGGGGAGATCGCGGCCAGAGATTGGGCAGCGGCAGTAATGGTGCGGTCGATGTCGGCTTCAGTGTGCGCGGTGGAAATGAACAGGGCTTCGTACTGGCTGCAAGGAAAATACACGCCGCGGTCGATCAGGCCCCAAAAGAATTTGCCAAACGCCTTGGTGTCCGAGCGGCTGGCCGATGGCCAATCGATCACCGGATCGGGGTTGAAGAACAGCGTGAGCATGCTGCCGACGCGGGCGACCGAGTGGGCCACGCCGGCATCGGTGGCAGCCTTGCCCAGGCCCGCGGCGAGCCGGGCGCCGAGTTGTTCGAGCTGCGCATAGGGCCGCTCGTCGCGCAGGACTTCGAGCGTGGCGATGCCGGCGGCCGTGGCCAGCGGATTGCCGGAGAGCGTGCCGGCCTGGAAGACGGGTCCGGCCGGCAAGATGTGGTCCATGATTTCGGCCCGGCCGCCGTAGGCCCCTACCGGCAGTCCGCCGCCGACGATTTTGCCCAGCGTCGTCAGGTCGGGCTGGATGCCGAAAATCTCCTGCGCGCCGCCGTAAGCCACGCGGAAGCCGGTCATGACTTCGTCGAAGATCAACAGCGCGCCGTGCTGCTGGGTCTCCGCGCGCAGCGCGGCCAGGAATTGGGCCGTGGGAATCACGCAGCCCATGTTGCCGACCACCGGCTCGACAATCACGCAGGCGATCCGCTGGCCATGCTCGGCAAATGCCTGTTGCAGGCCGGGCACGTCGTTGTATTGCAGGACGAGCGTGTCGGCGGCCGTGCCGGCGGTCACGCCCGGCGAATTGGGCACGGCCAGCGTGGCGGCCGAACTGCCGGCGGCCACCAGCAGACTGTCGACGTGGCCATGATAGTTGCCGGCGAATTTGACGATCAACTCGCGCCCGGTGAAGCCGCGCGCCAGGCGGATCGCGCTCATCGTGGCCTCGGTGCCGGAATTGACGAGGCGCACTTTTTCGATCGAAGGCACGGCCTCGACGATCAGCTCCGCCAGACGCGTCTCGGCCAGCGTGGGAGCGCCGAAGCTGGTGCCGCGGCGCGTGGCCCGCTCGAGGGCCGCGGTCACGCGCGGATGGGCGTGCCCCAGGATCATCGGGCCCCACGAGCCGATGTAATCGAGATAGCGATTGCCGTCAATATCGACGAGATAGGCCCCCTCGCCGCGTTCGAAAAACAGCGGCTCGCCGCCCACGCCGCCAAACGCGCGGGCCGGGCTGTTGACGCCGCCGGGAATGAGTTGCTTGGCGCGGGCAAACGCCTGGCTGCTGTGCTCTCGGTGCATGAATCTCAAATCACTGGGGCGGCGTGGCCGATTCTCCGCCGGCCGGATCGGTCGCCAGCGCCGGCGCGTCGGGGCTCTCGGGCTGTTCTTCCAGGTAGACCTCGTCCATTTCGGTACCGTCGACCTGGTGGCGCAGCAGCAGATAAATGGCGGTCGAGGCGGTCCAGAAGTAACTGTATGCAAAGGCGATCGCCAGCAGCTTGACGCAGCCGGTCCAGAAGCGAATCAGGGCCACGCCCCAACTGCCCGCGCCGCCAAATTGGCTGGGATCGCCGCGGAGCACGTCGCCCAGCCGCTCGCCGCCGCTGCCCCAACTGGTGGCCCAGAGCGTCAGGTGAATGACCGCGTCGGCGAACCAATAGGCGAGCATGGCCCCCAGCACGCCCAACAGCGCGGCGACCACCGCATAGAACAAGTATTGGATCGGCCGCTGGTAGACGTAGGAATACGAGCGGCTCAAGGCATCGAAGCTGTCGGT
>DATCFX010001365.1:0-2178 GCA_036509275.1 Pirellulales bacterium
GGTCCCGCCGGCAAGGATAAGTGCGTCTTCGGTGGCAGTAGCGCCGGATTCGGAGAAGCCGGCGATGAGCGTCGCGTTCGCCTGGTTAGCCAGGCTGCCTTGAAAGATGAAGTCGTAGCCGTCATTGCCGCTGGCAGTGACGAGAATGTTCCCGGCCCCGATCGTGGACAGACTCGCCAGTGCATTTTGCACAGTTGAGGCCGAGACGCCCAACGTCAGGGCGCCGGTCGATTGACCACCATAAGTGAACTGAAATGTGCCGGACGTTGCGTTGGGCAGCTGCAAGGTGCTCACTTCGCTGTCCACCGTGGCGCCCAGGGCCCCATTGTTCTGCACATTCAGCTCGCCGCTGGTGACTGTTGTCGAACCGGTGTAGGTGTTCAGGCCCGAGAGCACGACCCGGGCCTCGCCGGCTCCTGCAATCGCGAGGCTGCCGGGCAAAGTGCCGTCGGCGATACTGGCGGAGATGACCAGGTCGTCGACTGCCGGGCTGTCGGCGACGGTGATCGTGCGCGTAGCGGCCAAGGGTCCGCCGAGCCGGCCTGCGACCAGATCGAGAAAGCCGCTGATCGTGGCCGGGACGGCCGTGATGATGCCCGGGCGTGCCGTGACCGCAATGTTTGCATCGCCGATCGTAACGGCGTCCGAACCGTCCAGCGCCAGCGTTCCAAGACCCGTGTTGACGCTCGCACTTTGGGTCGTTCCTACGACGAGCGTCAGGGCCGTATTGGCGGTGTTCGGCGAGGTGGCCGGACCGGAGATCATCTGCGACACGCCGCCGGCTGTAGAGGTGTAGATGCCAAGGGTGGGCGCCGTGCCGCTGAGGCTGCGGGTGGCCGTGATGGGCGGGACGACCTGGTTCCCCAGCGTACCTTGAAAAGTCACCGTGTATGGTCCGCCGGCATTGCCGGTGACCGAAACGTTGCCGGCGCCGATGAAGTTCAAGGCCGCCAAGGCCGACTGCACGCTGCCGGTTCCAGTGGCCGGAGCATTGTAGGCCAGGGCGCTGGTGGTCTCCCCGTCCCAGGTGAGCGTGAATGTCCCGTTGGTGGCGCCGCTGATGGTGATGGTCTGCGACTCGTTGGAAAGATTGGAAAGGTTAATCTGCGACAAGTCCCACAGGCCGGTGCTGGCCACCGTCACGGCCACGGAGGTGGAATCGAGCACCTGCTCGGCCGCCAATTCTTGCACCGTGTCGGTGCCGCTGCCTTGGTTGTCGCCGATGACCAGGTTGCCCTCGATCGCGTCCACGCCCGAGGTCTTGTTCATTTGTAGGATGCCGTCGTTGACCGTGAACGTGCCGGTGATGGCGTTGGAAGCGGTGCCGGCCAGTTGGATCGTGCCCAGCCCTACTTTGTTGACGGCAAACCCCGGGGCGCTAAGCGTGCCATTGAAGGTCAGGCTGCCCGCATCGGATCCGAGCGAGACCGCACTGCCGATGGTGAAGGCCGTGGTGCCGGCGCCCCAGATGCTCGTGCCGCTGACGTTTTCGATGGCCCCGGTTCCCTCGCCCGTGCCCAAGACACTGCCGACAAAGCCGATGCCGCCCAGCGTGAGCGGCAGGTTGCCGATCGAAAGGCTGCCTTGCACTTGCAAAGCCGCCCCGCTGCTGACAGAGACCGGACCGCTGCCCAGAGCCGAACTTGATTGGATGTTGAGAACTCCAGTGCTGATGGTGGTTCCGCCGGTGTAACCGTTGTTGCCAGCCAGGATGAGCGTGCCGTCGCCCGACTTGGTCAGCGACTTGCCACCGGACATTCCGCTGCCGATTTCCGCCAGCACGAGCGGATCGTCTACCGTGATGGTGGAGCTGGCGTTGAGCGTCACCGTGCCGGTCAGATCCAGGCCGGTGTTGATGCCGCTGGTGTCGCGACGGCCGCCGAGCGTGAAGGAGCCCCCGATCGTCACCGGATTGGAGATCGAGAGATTGCCGCCGTCGGCTCGCAGGGTGCCGGCGGTAATGGTCAAGGTGCCGGTGCCTAGCGCGCCGGCGTTACCGAGCGCCAAGGTGCCGGCGGAGAGGCTGGTTCCGCTCCCGTAGCTATTCGTGTTTTCGAGCAGCAGCGTGCCGGCCCCCGTCTTACTGATCGCGCCGCTGCCGCTGATGGCCGCGTTGACGACGAGGTCATCCAGCGCTGGCCCGTCTCCGACGCTGAAGGTCGTCGTTCCCGATGAGAT
>DATCFX010001366.1:0-3471 GCA_036509275.1 Pirellulales bacterium
TAGCCTGTTTCGGCCTTCCATCCAGCCTTCGAACAATCCCCTCACCGGGAATCGGAAGCCACGCCGTGCTAGCGTCCGAGGCGGTAGTTCGATTGCGGCCCCCACGACCACGCTCGAACATACCATTAGTCTCGACAGCCAGCACCGGCCCGCATGCTTACTATCGAACGTTTGGCTGGGCCGCTGGCAGAAACATAATGCCGGCTCGATTATCCGGCACGCGCGGACCAGACCCGCAAGCATGCAGACTCAAGTCAGGCGGGCGAGTCAGCCGGAGCCGTATAGCCGGCTGGGCTGGATGAGGATCGACCGAAAAATGACTTCTCCGCGACCTTCTCCCCTCGCGGTCGAGGGCAGGGTGAGGGGCAGGGAAAAACCGAAGTTGTTTTTCGGGCGATCCTTAGCGAAGAAACACCGGCCTTGGGCCGGGCGTGCCGCGGGACGGTCAAAGCCGGTCCCGCGGCACTCCGGTCGGTGATTTGGCCGATCGCCACGCGTGGCTGGCGACCCGTCATCTGGCAAGAACTCCCGGGCCGACGCCCGAGGGCTTTGCCAGGCAGCGGCGATTAAGAGCCGAACTCGGGCCGGCGGCGTTCGAGCTGCGATTGCAGCCGCTGCACGATCGAACTGTGCATCTGGCTGACGCGGCTTTCGGAAAGATCGAGCGTGGCGCCGATCTCCTTCATCGTCAGCTCTTCGTAGTAATACAGGATAATGATCAGCCGTTCGTTGCGGTTCAGGCCCTTGGTCACCAACCGCATCAGGTCGGTCTTTTGGATCCGCCGCGTGGGGTCCTCGCCCTTCTTATCTTCGAGGATGTCGATCTCGCGGACATCCTTATAGCTGTCGGTCTCGTACCACTTCTTGTTGAGGCTGATGAGGCCCACGGCGTTGGCCTCGAGCATCATCTTTTCCAGTTCAGGCACGCTGATTTGCAATTGCTCGGACAGTTCGGCTTCGGTGGCCTGGCGGCCATGTTTGGCTTCGAGCGTCTTGATGGCCTCGTTGAGCTTGCTGGCCTTGGAACGTACCAGGCGGGGCACCCAGTCCATCGTGCGCAGCTCGTCGAGCATGGCACCGCGAATGCGCGGGACGCAATACGTTTCGAACTTGACGCCGCGGCTCAAGTCGAAGGCGTCGATCGCGTCCATCAGGCCGAACACGCCAGCCGAGACCAGGTCGTCTAGTTCGACGCCCTCGGGCAGCCGGCTCCAAATGCGCTCGCCGTTGTATTTGACCAGCGGCAGGTACATTTCCACCAGCCTGTTGCGCAACTCCTGGTTCGACAGATCGGCTTTGAAGGCCTCCCAGATTTGAGCAACATCTTCCGCGGCGAGAGTGGTTGCCATGCATTCCTCCATGAATTGCGGGCGGATCGTCAATCGAACTTCCGCCAAAATCGTCGCCTGGCGACGCTAGTCGAAGCAGGAGCCAATCCTTGGCCCGCCGACTCCTCGAAATGTCTGAAAATCCTTTTAGGGCTTTTTTGTACCGGGTTTGGCTGTTTGGGCTGGAGCTTGTTCGCGAGCCGCCATTTCGGCAATCGCCCGGCCGCGAATCGCCTCGTCGACCATCCTGCCGGCAATCAGACCGGCCAGAAAACCCACGATCACAAACGCCAACAGGCTGAACCAGGCGTGCCACAGCACACTGCTTGTCGAGCCACCGTGCAGCCACCCATCGGCGATCGCGGCGACGAAGGCCACGAGTCCCAGGTAGGCTGCATAGGTCCGCTCCACCGGCCAACCCTCAGTGGTCGCCGCCCGAGTCGCCGTAACCGGCAAACTTTAGCAGCACGTCGCGACTCGACAGTAAACATCTTTATCGACTCGAACCGGGTTTGCGGATCAATCTGTTTGCAGAACTTTTTCCATCCCGCCGAGAATCATTCACGCACTTGCTGTCGCGCTTGTAGATCGGTCACCGCCCGCCATCGCTTCGGCGGTCGCTATCAACCAGAGGTCTCGGGCCGCGCCCCCACTAGGGCTTGCTGTCTTGCAGAGATCGAGGATTCAAGCACTCGCGCGGCGCGTCGAGCCGGCGGCGCGGTTGAGTGCCTTGGACGCGACCGAGGGCTTGGCCGGCGCTTGACAGAGCCACTGGGCCAATTGCCCAACGGCTTGGGCCGCCTCGCACGAAGGATACTCGAGCATAAAGGGCTGCCGCTGGAGCGCGGCCTGGCCGACCCGTGGATCGCAGGGGATATGTCCGCCAGCCGTCAGTTTCAGCCCCAGGAACCGGCGGCAAGCCCGCGACAACCGCTGGTGTACGTCAGCGGCGGCCGCTGCATGCGGCGCGAAATTCACGACCGACTTGAGCGACGGCGGGGCCACACCCGCGCAGAGCACCTTGACAGCCGCGTACGCGTCCATCACCGAGACCACGTCCGGCGTCGTCACCAGAAATACGTGGTCGGCCGATTGCCAGAAGTGTCCGATCACGCGGTTGGCGCCGCTGCCGACGTCCAGAATGACGAAATCGGCGTGGGCGCCCAGGCATTTCAACTGAGTCAGCAGCCGCTGCTGCGCGCTGGGCGAACAATCCACCAGAGCGTTGCCGCCCCAGGCTCCGGGCAAGACCTGAATGCCCGAGGGTCCGCGCTCCAGTGCCTCGTGTACTGAAAGCCGGCCCGAGAGAATGTCGGCCACCGTCGAACTCGGCTCGTCGACGTGGCACAGCATGCCGGCATCGGCGCCGTCCAGATCGGCATCGACCAAGACGACGCGGCGGCCATCGTGGGCCAAGGCAATCGCCAGGTTCACCGCGATGGTGGTAGTACCCACGCCGCCTTTGCCGCCCGCGACCACGACCAGCTTGGGCGGCGTGCTGGCGGCCGGGCCGGGGCGGCCGGCTCGCAGGACAAGATTTCGCAAATCGTTTGCTTGGTCAGCCATGGGCTCAGTTCGTTTCCAGTTACCAAATAGTTTCTGCCGGACGTCCCGGGGGCGATCAACCGTAGGCGGCCTGGCCGGTACCGAGACCCAGAATCAGTCGGGCCACGTCCGGCCCGGAGGCCGCGGTGATGTCGTCCGGCACGTTCTGGCCGTCGGTCAAATAGCTCAGCGGAAGTTTGCTGGAACGCACCAGCGGGAGCAGGTTGCCCAGGCTCGTCGCCTCGTCCAGCTTGGTCAGGATCAGGGCCGTGGTGCCGGTGATGGCAAAACGCTCGGCCGTGCGCTGCAGCGTCGCGGCACTGGCCACGCTGCTCAGCACCAGGTGAACTTCGTGCGCGCCGGCCTCGGAGAGAAACGACCGCAACTCCTGAATCTTGACCTCGTCTTTGGGACTGCGGCCGGCCGTATCCAGCAGCACCAGGTCTAAATCGGCCATGCTCCGCACGGCTTCGCGCATTTCGCGCGGGCTGGAGACCACTTTCATCGGCAGATCGATGATATCGGCATAGGTCCGCAATTGCTCGACGGCGGCGATGCGGTAGGTATCGACCGTGATCAGCCCGACCTTGCGCTTTTC
>DATCFX010001367.1:0-4348 GCA_036509275.1 Pirellulales bacterium
ATCCCACGTCGGCCGCCACCTCGGTGACGAACGAGGCGAGCTTGCCATTGGCGCTCGTCGGCCGGCTGGCGGCCGCGGTGATGCCAGCCGCCATGCGCGTCACCACCGACGCGGTAATGAACCAATCATCCGACGCCGATCCGGACGCAACGGCTGCTGAATTGGCCGACGACGATGCGACTTTGACGACACCAGCGGCCGAGTCGCCGATCACAGTGGTGCAAGTGGCCGCCGGCATTGTTCCGGCCGGATTGCTGGCTGTTACACCCGGCGACTTGCGTGCCGTGGACCAAGCGCTCGAGCGACTGCTGGACGAAATCGATGCGATTGGCGGCGGTCTCGTCGATTACGCCGCCAGTTCGGATCTGTTGCAATGGGCCACGGCCGGGGCCGGCATGGCCGCCTGCGTCGGCGGCGCCTATTTCCATCGCAAACGGCGCAATGGCATCGGTCAGTCGCTGGAGGAAGATTCCGCAAACTGGATGTTCGAGCGGATGCAGAAGCTGGCGGCGGGCGGCGATTGATGACCGGCCGGCCTCTGGATGCCCTGCTCGCCGAACTCTCCAGCGGTGACGCTGGCGCGGCCGAGAAGGTCTTCGTGGCCTACGAGCCCTATCTGCGGATGGTTGTCCGCCGGCAGCTTTCCGAGGGGCTCCGCGCTAAGTTCGACTCGGTGGATATTGTCCAATCCGTGTGGGCCGATCTGCTCGATCATTTTCGCGAGGCGAAGTACCGCTTTCGCGACGCCGACCATTTGCGGGCCTTCCTGGTGCGGGTCACGCGCAACCGCTTCATCGATCGGCTCCGGCAGCATCGTTCGCAGTTGGAGCACGAACGCCCGTTGTCGACTTCCGACCTGGAAGCCTCGTCTCCGGGCGGCCGAGCGAGCGAAATTGTTTTGGCAGACGAACTTTGGGATCAGATTCTGGAGGTCTGTCCGCCGGCGCATTACGAGCTGTTGCGCTTGAAACGCCAGGGTTTATCGTTGGCTGAAATTGCCGACCGCACGGGGCTGCACGCCAGTAGCGTACGCCGCGTGCTCTACGAAGTCGCTCGTCGCCTGGCGCGCAAACAGGCCGCGGCCGGCGATCAACGGCCTGGCTAGATGAGCCGGCCCGGGTGGGCAGCCGGCCGGGTGAATGGTGGGAGCAGCGTCATGTCTTCCAAGGTCGAGCGCCCGGCGGGCGAGCCCCCGCGTTCCGCCCCGCCTTCCACGCTGGAAGTCGTTCCGTCGCCCGAGTCAGTCGCTCCCGAGGCCGGCGTGATCCGCCAAATGGCCGAAGCCTGGCGCTTGGGCCGGCCCCTGCCAGCCGAGCAATGGCTGGCGATGCACCCGGATCTCGCTAGCCAGCCGCAGTCGGCCGTGCGGATCGTGTACGAAGAAATCTGCCTGCGTCACGAGCAGGGCGAAGAAGTCGACTCCGTCGAGTTCTATCGGCGGTTTCCCCAGTGGCAGTCGGAACTCGAGGTCCTGCTGGACTGCCACCGACTGGTCGAAAGCGAATCGTCCGCTCCCAGCATGCCGGCGGCGGGCGAGCAATTTGGCGAGTTCGAGCTGCTCTCGGAGTTGGGACGCGGCGCGGCCGGCCGGGTTTTTCTGGCCAGGCAACCGGCGTTGTCCGATCGGCTGCTGGTCGTGAAACTCTCGCCTCGCAGCGGCGACGAACACTTGTCGCTGGCGCGTTTGCAGCACACGCACATCGTACCGCTGTACCTGATGCAGGATTTTCCGCAGGAGCATTTGCGGGCCCTGTGCATGCCGTACGTGGGCGGGGCCAGCCTGGCGCAGGTGCTTGACGAGCTGCGCGGCGTGCCGTTGGGTCGGCGTGCGGGGCGGCATTTCGTCGAGGCGATTTCCGCCGCCTCCGGCGACGCAGCCCAGACGATCAAGGCCGCCGGCCCCGCGCTGCGATTTCTGGCCAAGGCCACGTACGTCGAGGCCGCGTGTTGGATCGGCGTCTGCCTGGCCGATGCCCTGCACTATGCTCATCAGCGCGGCCTGGTACACCTGGACATCAAGCCCTCGAACGTGCTGCTGGCCGACGACGGACAGCCGATGTTGCTGGATTTTCACCTGGCTCGCGAAGTCATTCCTGCCGGAACCGACGCCGTCGACCGGCTGGGCGGCACGCGCGGCTACATGTCGCCCGAACAAGAGCGGGCGGCCGAAAGCGTGCGGAGCGGAGCGCGGATCGAACAGGCCGTCGACGGCCGCTCGGACATCTACGCGCTGGGCGTGCTGCTGTACGAGATCCTTTGCGGCCGGTTGCCGCCGGGCGACGACGCGACGCTGCGTCAGCAGTTGCGCCAGCGCAACCCGCTCGTTAGCCGCAATGTCGAAGATCTGGTAGCCAAATGCCTGGCACGCAGCCCCGCGGCCCGATATCGCGACGCCGGTGCGCTGGCGGCCGATTTGCGGCGGCACCTGGCGTTTCTGCCGCTGCGCGGCGTACCCAATCGCAGCCTGCGCGAACGCTGGCAGAAATGGCGCCGCCGGCGGCCGCACGCGCTGGCGCTGACGAGCATGGGCATCGGCCTGCTGTGCATCACCGTCAGCCTGGCGGCGATGTTCTTGGGTTCTCACGCCCGCGAGGCCCGCCAGGCGTTGATCTTGGGGCAGGAGCAACTTGATCATCGCGACTACGCGGCCGCCATCCGGCAATTCGAAGCCGGGTCGCAGGCGATTGCCTGGCTGCCGGGCCAAAAAGCGCTCAAGACCACGCTCGAGCGTCGCTTGCAGTTTGCCCGCCGCGCGAAGCTGGCCGATCAACTGCACACGCTGGTCGTCCAGTTGCGGTTTTTGAATGGGTTTGCGGATGTGCCGGCCAGCCAACTGCGGCAACTGGACGCTGGCTGCGAAAAAATCTGGCAGGCGAGGCTCCAGATTCTACGCGCCGCCGAACCCCCTGGCGACGACAAGCTCGAGCAGCAGTTGCACACCGACTTGTTGGACCTGGCGCTGCTCTGGTCGGATCTTCGCCTGCGCTTGGCCCCGGCCGATCGACTGGTTAGCGCCCAGCGCGAGGCCGTCCGGCTGTTGACCGAAGCCCAAACGCTATGCGGCAAAAGCCCCGCCGTGGAATTCGTCCGCAGGCAATACGAGCGGGCCTTGCACGGCCAGGCGCCGACGGCTCCCATTACCGCCGCCGATTCACTCGGCAGCGTGTGGGAACACGACACGCTGGGCCGGGCGCTGTTGCAAACCGGAAAACTCGCCGAGGCCGAGGCCCAATTCGACCAGGCGCTGGCCCTCGATCCCAGCGCTTTCTGGCCCAATTACTATTGGGCGGTATGCGCGTATCGTTTGGGCGATTATTCTGCGGCGCTCAATGCGGCGTATGTCTGCGTGGCCCTCTGGCCGACGAGCGCCCCGTGTTTTTACAACCGTGGGCTTGCGCACCAGGCGCTGCACCAAGTGCAGCCGGCGCTGGCGGATTACCAACGGGCGATCGATCTCGATCCCGCGCTGGGCGCGACGGCCTGTGCCGCCAGCGCGCTCTTGGCCGGCGCTGGCCGCTATGACGAGGCGGAGACCACGCTGCGCGGCGCCTTGAAGCACGGCGCCGATCCGGCGGCCATCTATTATCACCTGGCACTGGTCGACATCGGCCGCAACGACCGCTGGTCCGCCTTGAAAGATCTGGCCGTGGCCCTCAAGCACGACGCCGCCTATGCTCCGGCGGTGGCTTTGCAAGCCCGCCTGGAGCAGGAGCACTGACCAGCCGCACTCCCGATCCAGCGGCGACAAATCAGTATGGCCAGCGGTTCAACTTGCCCGCACGTTAACCCGGAGAACGACTCCCGTCCGCTTTTGAATCGTCTGTGTCCCCCAAACGGTGACGGCCTACACGGACCAGTAACGATTGTACGCCCTCGTCGTGAAATCACGAATTCTAAAACTCTGCCACCCGAATGCGAGGGTCACGGGACAAGGTCGAGCTTTGCTCGGACATAGCGATACAGGACATGGTCGTAGAAATGCCACGATTCGCACCCCTCGCGATCCGGCGGATCAAGGCGGCACACAAGCGGCGCGAGGCCAAGAGACGCTACGCCGTCGAAGGCTGGCAGCACCACCGTGTTCGTGAATTCGCTTTCTGGATGGGTGTTCAAGAAGCTCTCAAATAAGACAGCGTGAGAGACGAACAGCGATAGGTACGCGGCGTAATAGGAGGCGCTCGTTCCGTGACTGCGAAACCACGCTGAACCATCAACCCATCTTATTCACCAGGCGCGTAGCGTGGCGGCTACTCGTCGGGCGGTTTTGCCGGTAGAACATGGCCTTTTCGATCCATGTTCGTGGCAGGGAGGCATCACCGGATGGGTGAAGCGAAAGACTGGCTGGGGG
>DATCFX010001368.1:0-1653 GCA_036509275.1 Pirellulales bacterium
CGGTCGGACAGGCACGCGGTACCGCCCGAGGACCCCATTTTGGCGAAAAATATGCTGGAAAACCGCCACGGGCGTCTGTTAGGCTGTTGGTTCCACAAGGGGTTCGTTCCCGCCGACATTCCTACCCGTCAATAGCTGATAAGGAGCACCGCCGCTATGGCTTCTCTCTCGCGACGCCGCTTTCTGGAAGACTCGATGTTGGCGGCCACGGCCGCGATGGCCGGTGTGGGGGCTTCGCGCGTGCTGGCCAAGGAAACCGAGCAGGCCAGCAGCAGCCCCAACGACATGCTGAGCGTCGCCGTGATCGGCGTACACGGCCGGGGCACGAGCCATTTGGCCGGCTTTGGCGATCGCAACGGCGCCCGCGTCACGGTGATCTGCGACGCGGACGAAGAAGTCGGGCAGAAGCGCTGCCAGGAATACGAAAAGAAGCACGGCCACAAGCCGAAGTTCGTCCGCGACCTGCGCGAGGTATTCGACGACAAGTCGGTGGACATTGTCAGCACGGCCACGCCCAATCACTGGCATGCGCTGTGCGCCATTTGGGCCATCCAGGCCGGCAAAGACGTGTACGTGGAAAAGCCGGTGAGCCACAACGTGAGCGAAGGCCGGCGAGTCGTCGAGGCCGCCCGCAAGTATAAGAAGATTTGCCAGACCGGCACGCAATGCCGCTCGATGCCCGGCACGATCGAGGCCGTCCAGTACGTACACGACGGCAAGATCGGCCAGTTGAAGGTCGCCCGCGGACTGTGCTACAAGCCGCGCGGCTCGATCGGTCCCAAGGGCAATTACCCGGTGCCGGCCACGGTCGATTACAACCTCTGGTCGGGACCCGCGCCGATCGAACCGGTGACGCGCAAGAAATTCCACTACGACTGGCACTGGTTCTGGGACTACGGCAACGGCGACCTGGGCAACCAGGGCATTCACCAGATGGACATTGCCCGCTGGGGCGTTGGTGCGATGGAACTGCCCAAGGCGGTGCTCAGCTACGGCGGCCGCTTGGGCTACGAAGACGCCGGCCAAACGGCCAATACCCAGGTCGTGATGCACGACTACGGCGACAAGTCGCTGGTGTTCGAGGTCCGCGGACTGAAGACCGCCCCCTATCGCGACGCCAAGGTGGGCGTGGTGTTCGAAGGCACGGACGGCTACGTCGTGCTCACCAGCTACAACGACGGGGCGGCCTTCGACCGCCAAGGTAAAATGGTGCTGAAGTTCCCTACCGAGAAGACCAAGGATGCCGGCACCGTCCACTTCGACAATTTCCTCAAGGCGGTGCGCAGCCGCAATTCCGGCGACTTGAACGCCGATATTCTCGAAGGGCACTTGTCCAGTGCGCTGTGCCACCTGGGCAACATCTCCTACCGCCTGGGCACGAAGACTTCGCTGGGCGATGCCAAGAGCCGTTTGCAGGGCGCGGAGGCCAGCGACACGTTCAACCGCGTGGTCGAGCACCTGCACGAAAACAACCTCCCGGACACGACCGAGATTTACTTCGGCGAAAAACTGGCCCTGAACCCTCAGGCCGAAACCTTTGTGAACAACCCCTCGGCCGATTTGCAGTTGACCCGCGTCTACCGCGCACCGTTTGTCGTGCCCGCGGCCGGACAAGTGTAAACGTGAGCAAGCGAGATTGCTCGGATCTTCCGT
>DATCFX010001369.1:0-16025 GCA_036509275.1 Pirellulales bacterium
GGCCGGATGAAAAGCCAAGCAGCGCACCCAGTCCGTATGTCCGCGCAGCTCGCGCACCAGGCCGCCGGTCTCGGTGTCCCACAGCCGCACGAGATGATCGTCGCCGGCTGAAGCCACCATCCGGCCGGCCGGATGAATGGCGACCGCGGTGACGACCGGCGGATCGCTGCCTGCCGAGGCCGCTGGAGTCAGCACACGCTCGGTGACGAGCTCGGCTGCCGAAGCCGCCGCAACGGTCAATGCCAGGCAAGCGATTGCCGGGCCAGCCGCTGTCAGACACCACCGATGGATCCGCGATCGACCTGGACGCATGACGTTGGCTCCCTGCCCTCAGTGAGACATTTCCGCTGCGCGACGCACGCCTCCTGCGTGGTTGCCCGCGCCAATCTGTCTTCTGATATCGGCTAGCTTGGGCCCAAGTATCAGCGCGAGTCGCGGCGATTGGGGCGAAGCCCCTACTAGATGGAACACGCGTGGTGAGAGCCGCGCCGCGCTCGCACCGTGGCGAAACAGCAAGGGTTGCGTGTTAATACCCCACGCGCAGCGCGGGTGTGTACGACTTGTAGCGCGCTTGCGGCAAGCGGTCGCGGTGTCGCATCCCGCGCGGGGCTTATTCCGACAATACACAGGCGGCTGCGGATGGACGGCGGCGGAACATGACGTAGGTTTGATTAGTGCAGATATGAATCTCAATCACCTGCACGCCGACATTCACGCGACGGCCTTCAAACCGCTGTCGAGTGCCATCCCAGCCGCCGCTCCCCTGCCGCGCGGCTGGCCACACCAGCCGAAGCGGCCGCCGACAAAAGCAAAAGGATTTTCACCCCCGCGGCTTCTTGCCGCCAGTCAGCATTGCGATTCCGCTTCGGTTGTCGCTGTTGTTCGTTTGCACGGCGCGTTGCGCTCCCGACCGCGACAAGTTGGTTCGCGGGCGATCGCGCCGTTGGTCTACCGGGTCGCCGCCCAGAGAGTGTCGGCGCGACCTACCCCGATAAAATTGCTGGAGACGATGCGCATGAAAAGCGCCCACGCTTTAGAGTCAGACTATCGGCCGCCAGCCAGCCCGCTGCCGCCGCCGACGGTGCTGTGCATTGATGACGATCCGGAGGTGTCGCGGCTGATCGAATCGTACCTGCGCGACGTCGACGTGCAGGTGCTGCGGAGCTTTCATGGCATGCAGGGTTATGCCGCGGCGATCAAGCACGATCCGGCGGTGATCATCATGGACGTAGCCATGCCCAACGGCGACGGCCTGGCGATCCTCGAGTGCCTCAAGCGGAATCGGGACACGGCGACGATTCCCGTGGTTTTGCTGAGTGGCATGCGCGATCCGAGCCTGCCGCGGCGGATGTTCGAGCTAGGCGCCGACCAGTTTCTGCACAAGCCCGTACACTGCGACGTGCTGCGGCACGAGTTGAGCCGCTTCATCGATTTACGCCCCCGGATGTGACCCCCCCCTAGCCCCGAGTTCGAGGCCTGCATGTTGAAAGAGCCTGTCGATATTTTGTTGATCGAAGACAATCCAGGGCACATGGAGTTAGTGCGGCGGTGCCTGGCCCGCTCGGGTCTGAATCACTCGTTTCACTGCGCCACGCGGCTGGATAGCGCGCTGGCGCTGCTGGCCCGGCAGCAGTTTGGCGTCGTGCTGTCGGATCTGTCGCTGCCCGACAGCTCGGGCCTGGCCACGGTCCACCGCATTTGCGAACAAGCCCCCACCGTGCCGGTGATCGTGCTCACGTCGCTGGATAATGAAGACACCGCGGTCGCGGCGCTGGACTGCGGCGCGCAGGACTATATCGTCAAAGACAGCGAGGGAATTACTTGGGCGCGGTTGCGGCAGGCGATTCACTATTCGGTGCAGCGACAGTTGATGCGCAACGAGAAACAGGGGCTGTTGTGCCAATTGCAGGAAGCCACGCAGTTGCTCGAGCGCAAGAATCGGCACCTGGCCCGGCTGTATCGCACGGCCCAGGAGTTCGTGGACCACGTGTCGCACGAATTCCGCACGCCGCTGTCGATCATCAAGGAATACGCTTCACTGGTGCGTGATGGAATCGTGGGCGAGGTGAACGGCGACCAATGGCGTCTGCTGAACGTCATCGATGACCGGTCCGACGATTTGAACACCATGGTCGACGACATGCTGGACATCAGCAAGCTCAAGGCCGGCCTGTTGTCGGGCTGGCGAAAGCCCTGCACGGTCGGCGAAATCGTGCAGCACGTGCTGCCGGCGCTGGAGCGCAAGGCCGGCACCCGGGGCGTCACTTTCCAGAACGAAATCCCCACGGGGCTGCCCACCGTGTATTGCGATGCGGAAAAGGCCGGGCGAGTCATCATCAACCTGGCCACCAACGCGATCAAGTTCGCCGGCGAGCCGGGGTTGGTGCGGGTCTGGGCGCGGGCCCAGCCCGACGCCGGCGAAGTGCTCGTGGGCATCAGCGACAACGGCGCGGGGATCGACAAAAAACACCTGGCCAAAATCTTCCGGCGTTTTTCGCAGCTCGACAACAATGCCCGCACCAGCACCAAGGGCTTTGGCCTGGGTTTGAGCATCGCCAAGGAACTGACGACGATCAATCTGGGCACGATGTCGGTGGAGAGCGAGGTGGGGCGAGGTAGCACGTTTTCGTTCACGATCCCCTGCGCGATTCCGCGTGAAGTGGTCAGCCGTTACTTGACCCGGTTGCCTGCCCGACCGGGTCACCCGACCCGCGTCTCGCTGCTCACCGCTTCGCTGCCGGAGTCGGCCGACGAATCGATGGCGCGGGACGTGGGCCGGTTTTTGAATTACCTGCTGCGGCGGCACGACCTGCTGTTCCACATGGACGCCGGGCGCTGGTTGCTGGTCTTGGCCGTGCCGGCGGTCGAACTGCCGGCCTTGATCGCACGGATCGATGCCATTCGCATCGAAGCCAATCGCAATCGGCCGCGTGCGCCGCTACCGAGCCTGGAGTTTCATCACGACGGCACATGGGCCGCGGACGAATCGCCGCAAGACATCCTGGCCCGCGTCGAGCACTGGTGTCCGGCCACGGCGATGGCGGACGTGGCCTGCCTACCGGTTTCCCGCCAAGACGAAAAGGAGATGGTTCATGCCTAAGCCGCAAAAAGTGTTGATTGTGGACGACGATCGCGAAATCGTGCTGGGCACCGCGCTGCGGCTGCGCTCGGCCGGCTACGAGGCGGTGTCGGCCTTCGACGGCCGCGGTGGTATCGCGGCGGCCCGCCAACAGCATCCCGACGCCACGATCCTGGACGTGCGGATGCCGCAGATGGACGGGCTCGAAATGATTCGCGAGCTGAAAGAGCACGAAGACACGCGGCATATTCCGGTGGTCATGCTCTCGGCCAGCTTGCGCGACAAGCGGCGGGCCTTGGATGCCGGGGCGCGCTTTTTTCTGACCAAACCCTGCCGCAGCGCCGACCTGCTGGAAGCAGTGACCGCCGCGATCGCCGAGCCGGGAGCGTTTTCCGAGAACTGAATCGAGTCTTCGCATCGCCGCATGCGGACCCCACAGCCGCCGGCGGCCGAACCCACAAACATGAGTCACCATGAAGCAACATAATTTCCAGAACCGGCCCCGCCCCATCGTGCTCGTCGCCGACGACGATGAACAACTGGTCGACGCGCTGCGGCGCCGCTGCCAGCACTTGGGACTGCAAGTCATCACCGCGCACGACGGCCTGGCGGTGCTCAATGCGATCGATCAATGCGAACCTGATCTGATGATCCTGGATGTCGGCATGCCCAACGGCAGCGGGCTGGACTTGTGCCGCACGCTGGCGGCCAGCGAGCATACCCAGCACATGCCAATCATCATTCTCACCGGCCGGCAGGACGAGGACACGATTCGCCGCTGCCACGACTTGATGGCCTACTACGTGCCCAAGTGTACGGACGTGTGGGCGCGGATTGCGCCGCTGCTGGGCGAGTTGCTGGGGATTGCACTGCCGGCGTCGCGCCAGGCCCAGCCGATGGCTTGCGGACACTTGGCGGCGCCTGTGGGCTGCAGTGAGCCGGGCCCGGCCGTCTTGAGCGGTACGCCCGAGGGGGGACGTTATGCCGGCGCGACCGTGCTGTGCATTGATGACGATTGCGAGTTGGTCTTGTCGCTGAAGCTGCGGCTGGAGGCCAAAGGCGTCGCCGCCTGGCAAGCCACTTCCGGCATGGAAGGCTATCGTTCGGCCTATTTGCACCGGCCGACGGCGATTGTGCTGGACTACGAAATGTCCGACGGCAACGGCGACTACGCGTTGCGGCGGCTCAAAGAGAATTCCTACACCCGGCCCATCCCCGTGATTGTGCTCACCGCTCAACAGGGCAAAGCGCTCCAGCGCCGCATGGCCAACTTGGGCGCGAATTCCTTTCTCAACAAGCCGGTGGTCTGGGGCGAACTCTGGACCGAGCTCGAGCGGCATCTGAGCGTGACGCCGGCGGTGGAAGTTGCAGCCGCGACATAGCCCCCAACGGGCCAGTGCGCGAGGCCAATTGAGGAACCTATCGCGGACGAGAGGCCGAGAAATTCGACCCCCCAGTTCGGTAAGGTGGGCACCGCCCACCATTATTCGCGGTGTTGGCTCGATTCCTACTTTGAAAGACTGATTCGCCATGCCCTCACACATTGGATCCCGCCGGTGCATCGTTCGGTTCGAAGCGCACAATACGTAGTAACTACCACGGCTATCCGCCCGATTGCCGCTCGGCGTATCTTCTCTCCCGCCCCGCCGGACAAGATGCTGACCGCAGAGCGCGGAGGAACTCAGCGCGGCTGCTGGCCGAAACCAAAGAATCGGAAGGGGCCGCGGATGAACGCCGATGCACGCGGATTTGTTCTCGTTCGTTGATCTGCGCTAATCCGCGCGTTTCCGCGGCCGGCTTTCCTCGCAGCGTGCAAAGAATTTGCCGTTTGGTTTGGGCGGATCAGAGTTTGTGGGGCGGCACAACGGCGATGCCAGGGTAGCGGCGAAAGTCGCGTTCATTAAGTGTCACGATGGTCGAAACGCCGTGACAGAGCATGACCGAGACGAGACGGGCGTCGTGGACGGCAACTCCCGTGACGGAGTGGGCAATGAGCAGACCTTTCCAAACGCGGTACGAGTGGTCATCCTCCGTGACGACTTCACAAAATCGCTCGATCAACGCCAGTCGCTTGCCGACCCACTCGGCGGATAAGCCGTAGCCGGTCTTGTCGAATGGCTCTCGTCGAGACGTTCCAGAATTCGGCCAGATTTTGCAGCGTGACCATGAGCCGTTCTTGCCGTGCCCAGAGGACGCGAAGCGCCTGCCGAATCAGGCGGTAGTCCGTAGAGGCTGCATCAAACGCGCGGAGCAGAATGCCCGTGTCGATGAGGCAGGCCATTAGTCATGGTCGCTGTAAAGTTCGGCCCGGGAGAAGGAGCCGGAAGGGGAAGGGCCGGCCGAAGCCTGTTCGTCAAGCAGGCGGTCTAATTCCTCCGGCGATAGACGGGGCGTCGGGCGGGACGGTGCGGAGAGTAGCACATTCTCAAGGTAGGCCTCGAGCGTCAGCCCTTGGGCGGCCGCTTGGGCACTAAGGGCGGCGGCGACAGTTTCGCTGAGTTGAACATTAATCATGGAACCACTGTCCTTGAGTCTCCTTATATTATGCCCTCAGTCCTTGGTTGTCGCCAGGAATCATGCATTGGAAGACTGGCAATGACGCCGGTCCCAAGTTGAGCCGGTGGACTGGGATGTTGCCGCTCTGCGCTACTGGCCTTCCAGCAGGCCGGGGATTTTGGCGCTCACGGCCTTGAGCCGCTCGAGGGCCCGCAAGTAGCGCTTGCTGGCCGCGGAGGGCTCGATGCCGAGGATCTCGGCCGTTTCGCGATTGCTCAGCTCCTCGAAATGCCGCAGGGCCAGCACCTCGCGATCGATCGGTTCGAGTTGCTCCAGCGCAGTTTCGAGTTTGGCAATGGCTTCCAGACGCGCGGCTGCCTGACTGGGCGAGGTCATTCGGCCAACGAGTTGCTCGGCCAGGCACATCGAGCTGGCAGACAACATGCCGCCCTGGTTGATCGAGATTTCGTGCCGCGCGTCGCGCCGCTGGGCTCCCAGGTGGTGGCGGTGCAGATCCACCAGCCGCTGCCCGGTGATGATCCGCAACCAGACGACAAACGGCATCTCGGGGCGGGCCTGAAAATGCCGCACGCGCTGCGCGGCGTCGAGGTAAACCTCTTGCAGCACGTCGGAAGCCGAGAGCCGGCCAGCCAGCCGAGGGTCAAGCCGCAGCTCGATCATTCGCCGCAGCATGCCGCGATACAGCGAGAACAACTCGGCCAGGGCCGCCGTGTCGCCGGCCTTGAGCCGCTCGACCAGCGCGTCGATCGATCCGGATTCCTCGCTCATCTGCCATTCAAGCCCGCGTGAAATGTGAGCTGCGAGATCGGTTATGACGTTAACCGCTGGTGGCCGGCAAGGGAAACAAAAAAAGCCGGGCGGAGGCCACTGTGGGCATCCGTCCGGCTGATGTGTGCTGCGTGCTTCGTCGCTTTAGCGGCGACCGCCGTAGCCACCGCGGCCACCGCCGCCCCCACCGCCACCGTAGCCGCCGCCACCACTGCGCTCTTCGCGCGGGCGGGCCTCGTTGACAGTCAGAGCGCGACCATCGTGCTCCGTCTCGTTCAGGCCTTGAATCGCCTCGCGGGCGGCATTGTCGTTGGCCATCTCGACAAAACCAAAGCCCTTGCTGCGGCCAGTGTCGCGGTCTTGAATGACCTGGGCACTGCGGACTTCGCCGAACTTCGTGAACAGTTCTTCCAGACTTTGACTTGTAACATTGTAGCTCAGGTTACCTACGTACAACTTCATACCCACCACTCGACTCCTTGAACAGAACACTTGTCGACCCGATGAAAGCTTTCCGGATCGAAGGAAAGGGGCCAGGGTGGTGGCCCGCCAGGAGGAAAGGCGAGAGAAGGCGTAAGCAGATTCGGGAGAACCATCGCCGCGGTCCAAGTCGTCGTCAAACCAACCCAGGGCAGTATAGCGGGTGCCCCGCAAAATGCCTAGACCGATTTGGCAAAATTTGGCGCCGGCTGTCGGGGATAAATCTCCGGCGGCAAACCCACGGACCGCAGGCCGGGCTTGGTGGGGCGATTGCCTCAGGCGGCTGCGCGATTGCGCTGGTTGGTTCGCCCATGGGCCACAGGCCCCTCGCCGCGCGCCAGTCGCTCGGCGCGTGCGTTAAGCATTTCCATTTCGGCCTGGACGTGCGCCTCGGCTGCGAGCAATTCGTCGCGCGATTGATTCGGCGGAATGACGATTGGCTGACCGGTGAGGGCATAAACCGTCGTAAAGGGCCGGGGAACCAGTAGGTCGGTCCAGGTGCCTTTCACTCGCCACGCGCGCACGGCCACGAACGCCGTCGGCACGATCGGCCGACCACAATGCGAAGCCAAAAACACGAGTCCCAGCTTGATCTGCCGGCGCGGCCCGCGCGGGCCGTCGGGCGTCATCACAATATGCTTGTCGGCCGGAAGCTCGAGCATCTCGCGCACGGCCGCGGCCCCGCCGCGACTGCTGGATCCGCGCACCAGGCCAATTTGCAGTCGCCGCATGCTGGCAGCCAGAAACGAGCCGTCATGATGCTTGCTCACCAAAGCCACGGTGCGCCGGTGCCGACCGGCAAACAGCGGGACGAGCATCGCGTCGTGCCAGACGGAATAAATGACGGCCGGGCCGTCGCCCGTGTACGGATTCGCACTGGCATCGGCCTCGATCGTTTCGATCCGTAGCGTGCGAAACAGGGTCCGGCCCAACAGGACTGTCAGCGCCGCCAGCAACCGAGTCAGCCAGGCACTTCGAATCTTCAAGGGATGGCTCCGTGACAGGCTCCGCGCAAAAGCCGGCGCACGCCGCCAGCACCCGGGCGGGCTGCGCGACGGGGGATTCTAGCGAGCAAACGCCCGACTCCCAAGACGACTCCACGCCGTTGGCGTTTTGAGCCGGGGTGGCAGCAGTGGGCTTGCGTGCCAGCGATGCCTGGGGGTTTCCGGCGCTCGATCGGCTGGTTCAAATACGTCCATGACTCTCGCACGTGATCCAGCGCCGCAGGCCCGCTTCCAGCACGCGCTGGTCGTTCAGGCGGCCGAGATCGATGCCAACCGGCACGCCAACAATATCGCGTACCTTCGCTGGGTGCAGGATGCCGCGGTGGCCCACTGGCTGGCGGCCGTCGAGCCGGAGTTGGCGCGCGGCATGTCGTGGGTCGTGGTGCGACACGAAATCGATTACAAGCAGCCGGCGTACCTGGGCGATGCCCTGGTCGTGCAGACCTGGATCGGCGCCATCACTGCGGCGACCACCGAGCGGCTGTGCGAAATCGTTCGCCCGGCCGACAACCAGCTGTTGGCCCGCGCCCGCACGATTTGGTGTGCCCTCGATCCCCAAACGGGCCGGCCGCGGCGCATCGACCAGCGGATTCGCGAGGCATTTCTGGCGTCGCCCTCCAGCGGGGCTTGAGCCTCGCACCCTGCGGCTGCGCCTTCGTACGCTCGAACTTCAACACTCGAACTTCGATACGCGACATCGGCTCGGCCGTGAATTACAATCGAAACCGCCTGCCCGGCAGGGGGCCAACCAACCTGACATCCTGAATAAAAAAAAGGGAGACGCGATGCGCGGCTGTTATTTTGCACCCGGGGGCTGGAGCCGAGCGGTATTTGTGACGGCGTGGACCGTGCTGGCTGTTTGCGTGGCCGGATCCGCCGCGGCCGCTCCCGCCGGAAACTCCCAGGCCGGCCAGGCGGCCGGCTCGGTCAAGCCGCTACGGGCCCTGCTGGTGCTGGGCGGCTGCTGCCATGACTACGCCAAACAAAAAGACATCCTGGCCGCCGGCATCTCGGCTCGCGCGCATGTCGAAGTCACGATCGCCTACAACCCGGACAAGACCACGCGGCAATTGAACCCCGTCTACGAATCCGCGGATTGGGCCCAGGGCTTTGACGTCGTGATTCATGACGAGTGTACGTCCGATGTGAAGGATCTGAAGCTGATCGACCGCATTCTGGCCCCGCATCGTCACGGACTGCCGGGCGTCGTCCTGCACTGCGGCATGCACTGCTATCGCAGCGACGGCTACCCCAACACCGTGACGCCGTGGTTCGAATTCACGGGCCTGCCATCCACTGGCCACGGCCCGAAGGAGCCGATCGCCGTTCACTATCTCGACCCCAGCAATCCGATCACCAAGGGCACGAGCGATTGGACGACGATTAACGAGGAGTTGTACAACAATTTCGCCGGCGGCGTGCTCGACACGGCACACGCGCTGGCCCGGGGCAAGCAGGTCGTGAAGGACAAAAAAACTGGCGCGGAGTCGACGGTGGACAACATCGTGGTTTGGACCAACCGCTATCGCGATCGGACCAACGTCTTTGCCACCACCTTGGGACACAACAATCAGACGGTGGCCGACCCGCGCTACCTCGACCTGGTGACGCGCGGCTTGCTCTGGTCGTGCGGCAAGCTGGATGGCAGCTACCTCAAGCCCTTCGAAGCCGCCGCGCCGTCGGCGGAGTCCGGCGCGAATGCAGGGCCGACGCCCAAGCTGGCCCCGCCGCCAGGCGCGGGACGCTGAGCTGGCCAATGCAAAGTTAGGAAACAATCGGGCGAGGAAAGAACCACAAAGGCACAAAGAACACGAAGGAAAAAGAACTTCGTGATCTTCGTGTCGTTGTGGTCCTTCTTCTTCTTCGAACCTTACTGCTGCTTGGCGAGGATGCTGCCGACCAGGTTGCTGTACGGAAAATTCGCCAGCATGTAGGTGTTGCGACCGTTGGTGATGGTCACGCGCTGGGTGGACGGCCGCCCGATGGTAATACCGGCGTTGCCGACCGATTGCAGCAGGACCTCGTGCTCTCCGGCCGGCAGCTCGAGGCGGAGCACCTGGATTTTGTCCGGCAAGAGCCCCCAGCAGCGCGTGTCGGCGGATTCGGTGGCTTCCCAGGCCACGCCCAAGACATCCAGGCCTAGGCCGGCCAGCGAGTCCTTCTGCACGCCCATCGCCTCCTTGCCGCCGAAGATAATGCCCTTCTTCACGATGCGGCGAACGACGGCCTCGGCGATAATGTGCGGATAGACGGCGTCGTACTGCGCGACAGCCATGCCGCCCACGTCGGTAATGGTTTCGGTCCTTCCCAGGGGGCGGCCGTCGACGGCCACGCCGATGTTCGTCACGTCGTTGGGCGTGCAGACGACTTTGGGAACTTTGATCGGCGCGATGGTCGGCGGCAGCGTTTGCGGCCCGATGGCGCTCAGGATCCGATCGGCAATCAGCAGCGAGACGGTGCTCGGCAGTTCGATCGCTTGTTGCTTGTAAGGGCCGATGCCCACGAGCGTGAAGACGTACAGCACGCCGTTGCCGGGTTCGGAGTGGTGGCCGTGCTGGGCGCGCTCCAGATCTTGCCGGGCGAACGGGAAACTGGGCTGCCAACTGCAGACGATCGCGCAGCTGCGGGCCACATCGTCGAAGTTCGAGTGCGTGGCTTCGCGGAGCATGCCGTGGACGTAGGCGCCGATCGCCACGCGCTGATAGGCCTTCTTGGGGTTCTCGCCGTCGGAACCGGTGCCGGCGTCGATGATTTGCTGCTGTTTATCGGCCACTTGCAGGGCATACGCGCCGGCATCGCCGCCGTCGCCCATCAGGTTGGAGAGCGTCAACATGACGCGCACCAGCACCTTTTCGTAGTCTTCGCCGGCATAGGCCTTGCGATTGGCGTCGGTGACCATCGAGAGGGCCTTTTCGCCGACCGCCTTCTGTTCCAGATGATCGAAGTGGTCGCGCACCTCGCGGAGAAGTTGTTCAGCTTCCTGGGGATGCGCATTGGCCAGGTCGATGATCGAGCGCTCGAGCTTGAGGACGTCGTGATCGTTGCCCAAGCGGTGCTTGAGGCCGGCGTCGACGGCCGCCTCGGCGCGGCCCAAGTCGCCGGTGGAGAATTCTTCGCGGATCTGCGTGACCCGGTCGGCATAGGTGGCGCAGCCGGCGGCCAGCACCAGCACCCAGGCCGTCGCCAGCAGGCGTTTCGGATACGATGGACCGCGCATAGCGAAGCTCACGGCTAGCTCTTGATATTATCGATCCACTTGCTGACGCGCGAGTGGTGATAGCCCTTCGAGAGCGACGCGGCCTGCTTATCGTATTGTCCGCTCTTGACGTTGATCATCTCCAACGTCAGCAGATAATCGCGCTGATAGTCCTTGTTGGAGCGCGTGGTGCCGGAGGTGATCGTGGCGTAGAGCAGGAAGTCGAACGGCTGCCCCTGCTGCTCCAGCGCGTAGGTGAAGCTGCGCATGTTTTCGGGCACGAAGAGTTGATCGGGGCGCAAGCGCGTCTGCATCAGGCCGGCATCGACGAACCGCTTGTTGACCGGCGCAAACACGTGCGAGTTGACGATCTTCAGATCGATGACTTCGTAGATCTGATCCTTGAAGTCGCCGATCTCCTCCGCGCTTTTGTTCTCGACGGCAACGAAGCAAATCCGCCGCGGGGGGGGCGGAGCGGTCCCGGCTGGCGTAACTGGAGGGGTTTGCCGCGTCAGCAGGCTGTTGACCGCCTCCTCGACCAGCGGCTTATACGTTTCGGCCCCGGCCGTATGGCTGCCGACCATGTCGCCCTGGCCCGGGCTGCGAACGGCTGCAAACTGCTTGCTGCGGCAGCCGCTACCGGACAAAGCTCCGCATCCGAGTAGGAAATTGGCTACGAGAAACTGTCGGCGGTGCATAGAAATCGCTTCCTTGCGATGCTGGCTTGATTCGTCCCCGAGCTGCGCTCGGCCAGTTCGGCTCGTGAACGCGGCGTGCGCTGGCTCGTCATCTCCGGTATATCGGCCAAAAACTGCCGAATCCTCAAATCCGGCCGAGCGATGCGATCGACCTTTCCCGGCATGTAGGGGGGTATTTCGCGTGCCTCGACCGCTCGATCTGGCAAAAGCGCCCGGGGGCGACACCTTACCGCCAACGGCCGCCGGCGAAAAGATCGGCCGGCTTTTCTGGTCAAACTTCCCAGACCAAATTGCGTAGAACGTAAAACAGGGCGATAATTGCTTGTTTAGCGGCGATCCCCTCCTTTCCCCAGGCCCGGCCATCGGGCTCGTTCGGTTCCGAAAGCTCAGAATGCCCATGAAGTTGTCGCGCACCCTGGTAACCGTGGCGGTTGTGATTGCCGTGGTAGCGGCGATTGCAGTGTTGCGTCCTTGGACGCATCTGCACCGCGTCGAAGCTTCGGAAGCCGATCCCAGCGGCGACCTTTCGGCCGTGCAAGACCTGCTGCAATTGGCCAGCGGCGGCAAGGACTCGCTGCACATCTCGCAAGACGGCCTGAAGGTGCTCGACATTCACGTCGTCGAAGTCCGGCCCGCGCCGCCTCCCGAAGCGCTCCGCTTGCCGGGTTCGATTTTTCTGGATCCCGGCCGCATGGTGCGGGCCCACTCGCGGTTCGACGGCGAGGTGGTGGCCATGGGAACGCTCATGACCCCAAATCCCGGCGGTGCCGGGGCGCCGAAAGCGAAGCGCGTCCTGCGCTTCGGCGATCAGGTCCAGAAGGGCCAGGTGCTGGCCGTCGTGTGGAGCAAGGACGTCGGTGAAAAGAAAAGCGAGCTGATCGACGCGCTGAGCAAGATGGCGATCGATTTCTCGATGCTCGATCGTTACCGGGCCGTAGAAAAAGGCACTGTCCCCGAACGTACCATCCACGAGGCCGAGCGGGTCTACGAGGGCGATATTATCGCCGTCGAACGGGCCGAGCGCACGCTCCGGTCCTGGCGGCTGACGGAAGAAGAAATCGCGGCCGTACACCGCGAGGCCCGCGATATCCAGCAGCGGGCGGTGAAGCACGACAAGCAGTTGGCCAAGACCTGGGCCGAGACCGAGGTCCGCTCGCCGATCGACGGCATCATCGTCGAAAAGAACTTCAACGTGGGCGACATCGTGGCCAACTCGCAGGATCTGTTCAAGATTGCCGATCTGAGCCGCGTGCAAGTGTTTGCCAACGCGTACGAAGAAGACCTGGCCCTGATCAAGGCCCTGCCGCCCGAGCGGCGGCACTGGCTGATCGACCTGAAGAGCGACCCCAACGACATCCCCGTGCCCGGCAAGATCGACGTCATCAGCAACATTATCGACCCCACCCAGCATTCGGGCGCGGTGATGGGCTCGCTGGACAATCGCGACGGGCGGCTGAGCATCGGCCAATTCGTGACGGCCACGATCGAACTGCCGCCGGATCCGAGCCTGGTGGCGGTGCCCACCAGCGCGCTAATCGAAGATGGCGAAGGGGGCGTGGTATTTGTCGAAACGGACGCGGGCCGGCATGAGTTTGCGCGGCGCAAGGTGGTGGTCGTGCGCCGCGGCCGCGAACTGGCCTATATCCGCGCGCATCCCAGCCGCGAGGAAGCGCGGCTCGGGGCCGGGACGCTGGTCGCCGGCCAGCGAGTGATCGTCTCCGGCGGCCTGGAGTTGTCCAGCGAGCTGAGCGATCTGCAATCCAACGCGATCAATCAGCAACCCCCGCCCACGCCGGTCGTTCCCCACAGCTCACGCAAATCCAGTAGCTTGCATGGTCCGAAAACTTATTGATTGGAGTCTGGGTAATCCGCTGATCGTCGTCCTCTTGGCATTGGCCCTGACGGCGGTAGGCGGATACGCGTTCTTCAACGTCAACGTCGAAGCCTATCCCGACCCCGCCCCGGCGATCATCGAGGTGATCGCCAAGTATCCCGGCGCCAGCGCCGAGGAGGTGGAGCGGCAGGTCACGATCCCGCTGGAAGTGGCGCTGGCCGGCATGCCGGGGCTGAAATACACGCGCAGCAAGTCGTTGTTCGGCTTGTCGCACCTGCGCAACCAGTTCGAATACGGCGTCGACTATAAGAGTGCTCGGCAGGAGGTGATCAACCGCCTGCAGTTCGTCGATAATCTGCCGCCGGGAACCAGCCCCAGCCTTTCGCCGCAGAGTCCGACGGGCGAAATCATGCGCTATACGCTGCGCAGCCCGACCGACGCCCTGGGCCGCGACATCTACAGCCTTAACGACGTGAAGAGCCTGCAGGACTGGGTGCTCGAGCGCCAGTTCCGGCGCGTGCCGCGGATCATCGACATCGTCAGCGGCGGCGGCAGCGTCAAGCGCTACGAGATCCATCCTGATCCCGAGCGGATGGTGCGCTATGGCATTACGCTCGACAAGCTGCAAAATGCCGTCCAGAACAGCAATGCCAACGTGGGCGGCGACTACCTCGTCGAAGGCGAGAACCTGCTCAACGTTCGCGGCATCGGACTGATCGGCGGCGGCCTCGATCCGACCCGCGCCCCGCAAGTGCTCCGTGCCCGCCATCCGGCCGCCGCTGCCAATTACATTCGCGGCGAGGAAGACCGGCGCGTGATGCGCATCCGGCAGGTCGTGATTACCTCGATCAACAGCCTGCCGATCCGCGTCGAGGATGTCGTCGAAGGGGGTCCGCTGCGTTACGTCGAGGACATCGGCAAGCAGGGCGTGGTGGTCGGCAACCTGCCGCGCTTGGGCCGCGTGGCCTTGAGCCGGCCGGAGCTGAAAGCCGACGGCACGGAAGCGCTGGACAAGGGCGGCAACCGCATCTGGGTCGACGAGCCCGACAAGGTGCAAGGCATCGTCCTGCTGCGCAAAAACGAGGCTTCGCTGCCCGCCCTGCACGACCTGGAACAAAAAATCGAGCAGCTCAACGGCGACCAAACCACGATGCTGCCGGGCGTGAAGGTCGAGCCCTATTACGACCGCAGCGAGCTGATCCACGTCACGACCGAAACGGTCCACGAGAACCTCGTGCTGGGCATGGTCCTGGTCACCGTGATCCTGCTGATGTTCCTGAGTAATATCCGCAGCGCGCTGATCGTGGCCGTCAACATTCCGCTGGCGCTGTTGTTCGCCTTTGCCATGCTGTTTTTGCGCGGCAAAAGCGCCAACCTGCTGTCGATCGGCGCCGTCGACTTCGGCATCATTGTCGATTCGTCGGTGATCATGGTCGAGAACATTTACCGGCACCTGGCCTCGGGCGAAAACCTGGGGCTGCCGCTGCGCGAGCGGATTCTGTCGGCCACGCGCGAAGTGGAAAAAAGCCTGTTCTTCACCACCGCCATTATGGTCTGCGCCTTCCTGCCGCTGTTCACCATGCAGGGACCCGAAGGGCAGATCTTCGGCCCCATGGCCGATACGTACGCCTTTGCCCTGGCCGGCGCACTGGTGCTGGCCTTGAGCGTGGCGCCCGTGTTGTGCCTGCTCAGCTTCCGCAATCTGCGGCCCGTGCAGGACAACTTGCTGGTGCGGACGCTTAAGAGCGGCTATCTGCGGCAGCTCGAACGTTGCTTGAAGTATCGCTGGGCCACGGTGGCATTCATGGGCAGCCTGGTGTTGATCACCGGCGCGTTGCTGCCCTTCCTGGGCCGCGAATTCATGCCCGAGTTGGAAGAAGGTAACCTCTGGATCCGCGGCACGTTTCCCATCAGCATTTCGATGGATGCGGCGGCCCAGAAGGCGACGCGGGCGCGCGAGATCATGCGCAAGTACCCGGAGATCCGCGTGGTGGTCAACCAGACGGGGCGCCCCGACGACGGCACCGATCCCACCGGCTTTTACAACTCCGAGTTCTTTGTCCCGCTCAAGAAGCAAACCGAGTGGCCGGCCGTCAAGCCGGTGCAGGGCTGGGGCGCCTGGTTGCATGCGACGCGCCCGCGCACCAAGCAAGAGCTGATGGAGGAAATGAACCGCGAACTCAACCGCGAGATCGTGGGCGTAAACTGGAACTTTTCGCAAAATATCCGCGACAACGTGATGGAGGCGCTCTCCGGCGTCAAGGGCGACAACTCGGTCAAGATCATCGGTCCCGACCTCGACGAACTGGAACGCCTGGCCGACCGCTTGCAGATCATCCTCAAGGACATTCGCGGCGTCGAGGATGTCGGCGTCTTCCGGGTCAAGGGCCAACCGAACCTGGAATTTCCGATCGATCGCGATAAGTGCCAGAAATACGGCGTCAGCGAC
>DATCFX010001370.1:0-1457 GCA_036509275.1 Pirellulales bacterium
GTCGGCCAGTTGCGTGAGCGCGCCGGCCGCATCGCGCTCGGCCAATCGCTGTACGAGCGGCACCAGGCGGCCTTCGGCCGCGGTGCCCAGCATGCGGTGGACGTCGTCCATCGTGATCCGCTCGCCGCCGAAGGCCAGCAACTGCTCCAGCAGCGACTGGCTGTCGCGCATCGAACCGGCGGCGCGGCGCGCCAGCAACTCGATTGCCTCGGGCTCGGTCTCGAGCCCCTCGCTCTCGACGATTTGCCGCAGCCGCTCGGCGATCGAAGCGGTCTGAATGCCGGCAAAATCGAAGCGCTGGCAGCGCGACAGGATGGTGATCGGAATTTTTTCCGGCTCGGTCGTGCAGAAGATGAACTTAACGTGTTCCGGCGGCTCTTCGAGCGTCTTCAACAGGGCGTTGAAGGCCTCGCGCGTGAGCATGTGAACTTCGTCGATGATGTAAATTTTGTATCGCGCGCGGCTGGGCCGCACGTTGACCTTTTGACGCAGCTCGCGGATCTCGTCGATGCCGCGATTGCTGGCGCCGTCGATTTCCAGCACGTCCACGTCGTTGCCCGACGCGATGCTCTGGCAAATGTCGCACTGGTTGCAAGGCTCGGGCGTAGGGCCTTCAACGCAGTTCAGGGCCTTGGCCAGGATCCGGGCGGCCGAGGTCTTGCCCACCCCGCGAGCGCCGGTGAACAGATAGGCGTGGCCCACCCGGTTCGAGCGGATCGCGCCCGCCAGCGCCTTGGCGATGTGCTCCTGGCCCACTAACTCGCCGAAAGCCTGCGGCCGATAACGCCTTGCGACAACGACATATTGCCCGCTGCGGGAAGTGGCGGCCGCCGGAGTGGACTGCGTTTCGGTGGTCATGACTGCTGGGCGCATCCTGCCGGGCACGCTTCTACCGTGGCGGCTGCCGGCCGGCAAAAGCAAAAAGACGTAAGGATCGAACGAAAAATGACTTCTCCGCCAAACCCTCGCGCCTTGCGGGAGAGGGCAGGGTGAGGGGTTGAAAAAGGCCGACGTTATTTTTCGTTCGATCCTAAGGTCGGCCCCGGATGAGAGACCCACCGCACAAAGGGCTGACTGCTTATGGCTGCTGGATTTCTCCCCTGACCAGGTTCACAGGTCCCCATTGCGGGGGCCTCTCATCCGAGGCCGACCGTCGCCCGTAGTTTTACGCCCTTCGTCGCCGCCGGTCAAAGGCTCCCGGCGGCGGGGTCCTATCGATTTGCCACTTTGCGCCGCGCTAACGCCCAGACGCCGGCCAGGACGAGCAGACGTCGATGTCGATTTCGTCGTGCGGCTCGGGCGCGGTCGGCCGGCGCAGGCGCCGGCAGGCGATAAGGATCGGCCGAAAAATAACTTCTCCGCGACACCTCTCCCCTTGCGGGAGAGGGCAGGGTGAGGGACCGGGAAAAACGGAAGTTATTTTTCGGTCGATCCTAAGTTACCTTATCCGTTCAGGC
>DATCFX010001371.1:0-2480 GCA_036509275.1 Pirellulales bacterium
GCCGGTGGCCGCCAAAAAGCCGGCGGCGGCGAAGAAGGCCGTCTGAAAAGGGCCCCAGCCGCGCCGCTCGGCAAATTGCCAGACCGCCCCAAAGGCCGGCGGGCCTATACAATTGCCCACGTCGAACATGGCCAGCATCACGGCCGTGCCCAGCCCCCGATAACGGGCGGGAAACGTCGTGCTGCCGCCGGCCACGACCGCCGGAAACATGCAGGCGTGGGCCACGCCCAGGAACACGGCCGGCACGTACAGATGCCAGGCCTCGCGCACCGGCACAAACAGCAGCATGCCGATCGCCAGATTCGCCAGGCCCACGAGCATCATGCCGCGAATCCCGATCACTGCCGGCAGGCGGCGGATGGCCAAGCGCGTGACGAAGGCCACGAACATGTAAGGATAGAAAAAAGTCCCGAGTTGGCCGATTCCCAACTCGACCGCATACGGCCGGAGAAAAATCGGCGGTAGTCCCAGCCCAAAGCCGGTGGCCATGCCCATCAGCAGCACCGGCCCGGGATGGTAGCGCTTCAGCAGCCAGATGAGCGGCGGCCGGCGGCGGCGCGCCGGCGGCAGGTCGGCATGGGTCGCCAGCCAGGCGAACACCAAGGCCACGGCCCCGATGCCGGCGGCCAGGGCGAACATCGAACGATGCGCCATTCCGGCTCCCAACAGCCGGTCGCCCAGGCTGGTGCCCAGCACCGTGCCGATAAAGCCGGACGTGCCCAGCGTGCCGATGGCTTCGGCCATGTCGACCGTCGAGCGGCGGCCGGCGATGTAGCTGATCGACGCCCCGAAAAAGCCCGCCACGCTCGTCTGCCAGACGATGCGCAGCACAAAGATCGGTGGTGAATGGGCCGTGGACAAGGCGAGGTGAGCCACGCAACTGGCCACAAACAAAGCGGCCGAACCGAGCCATATCCGCCGGGCGCCGTAGCGGTCGACGCCGGCGCCCTGAAAGGCCCGCATCAGGACGCTGCCGACCATGCCCAGCCCGACGATCACGCCCAGCAGCAACTCCGTCCCGCCCAGCGAGAAGACGAAGTCGGAGTAGCGATACAGCAGGCTGACGGCCGCCATCATCGACGTGTTCGAGGCGTACGTCAGCCAGAAGCTGCGGCCCAGCACGCGCCGCTCGGCCGGCGGCGGGTGCAATCGCCTGGCGGAGGGCTTCGTCGAGCAGGGGGCCGCAATTTCCATGAATTCCCGGGATGCGTAGGCCGCCGCGCGTGCGCGTCGCTGCTGCCTACCGCTCAAAGGTCCGCCCGCGCTGACAAACGTTCGATTATACTGAACCGGCCCCACCGCGGCGAACTGTCAGTGTTTCGGTCGATCCCAGTCGCCCCGGGGCATCTACTGGACATACGACGGGCGGGCGAGGTTCACTGCCCCCCCGGGTGCGCAGGGTTGCGCCATGCCAAGCTTCCATTTTCCGCCGGCGTCCGACCTAGTATCCTAAGGCTGATGATTTCCGCCGAAAAAACGCTCATCACGCTTGCGACGTATAACGAAATCGAAAATTTGCCGCGTTTGGTCGGCGAATTGTTCCGTTATGCGCCGCAATTAGACGTGTGCATCATCGACGACGGTTCGCCCGACGGCACCGGCCGCTGGTGCGACGAGCAAGCCGAAGCCGACCCGCGCATCCATTGCATTCACCGCGCCGGCAAGCTGGGGTTGGGCTCGGCGATCGTGGCCGGCTTGCGGTACGCCCTGGACCTCGGCTACGACTACGTGGTGAACATGGACGCCGACTTCAGCCACGATCCACGTTACGTGCCCGATCTGCTGGCCGCCATGAATTGCAACGGCGAAGGCGAAATCGACGTGATGATCGGTTCGCGCTACGTGCCGGGCGGCCAGATCGAGGGCTGGCCGCTGAAGCGGCATTTCATGAGTCGGGCCATCAACTGGTATTCGCGGGCGCTGCTGGGACTGCGAGTCAAGGATTGCAGCGGCGGCTTTCGCTGCTACCGCACTTCGAGGCTGCGGCAATTGGATTTCGGCCAGTTGTCCTCATCCGGATATTCCTTCCAGGAAGAAATACTCTGGCGGTTGAAGCAGTTGGGTTGCCGCATGGGCGAATATCCGATCACGTTCGTGGATCGCGTTCACGGCCTCTCGAAAATCGATAGCCGCGAGGCACTGTCCGCGTTGTCAATTATCGCCCGCCTGGGGGCTCGAAACCTCGTCCGCCGTTAGCACCGTTTGCCGCATCCCCTGTCGGGCAGCATGGCGGTAAGCGCGCTGCCCCCCATCGGCATGTGCGATTTTCCGGCTTTAGTTGCTTGCAGCAGTGTACAAGCTCAATTAATCTGAAGCTCAGCCTGCTGAGAAATCGCACGCACGCTGATTTCTCGCAGTCGATCCCTCCCCCGCGCTTGAAACGCCGGCTAAGACAGGCCGGCTTAGTCAATTCCCCCCCAATCCGCGGCCGTTTGGCGCGCCATTCGCTTGGCACGCCGATTGCACGAGCAATCTGAGCC
>DATCFX010001372.1:0-3469 GCA_036509275.1 Pirellulales bacterium
GACAGCGGGATGATCCACATCAGCCGGGCTTCGGCTTCTTCCATCTGCTGGAATTCGCCGCTCCATACCGTGCGGTAGCCGCGCAGGTTTTCGAGCAGCGGGGCGGTTTTCGCCTGCGCCTCGGCCACCGTGCTGGCCAGGTCGCGCCCGCGCACCCCGAACTTGACGGCGATCAGCCGGTTACCCTGTTCGCGGGCAATGGTCGACGCGCCGGGACGCAGGAAATGAGCCTTTGGATCGGGCTGGCCGCGGCTGTTCAGCGGCGTGACCAGATCAATCAGCCGCCGCCGCGGCACGCGGTTCAGTCCGGCCGACGCGGGGTTGTACATGCTGCCGGTAATGGCCGGCATCGCCAGGCTCGTGCCCGTGACGGCCAGCCCGGTGCTCGCGCCCGTAAACGGCGTTTGGGCAGTGGTCGACACGGCGCCGGCGGTGACGTTGTTGTTGACCACGTCGACGGGGATGTTGAGAATCGCTCCCTCGTCGGAGCGGAGCCGCTCGGGCCAGCGGAGCGAGACGTCGAACACGCGCTCGCCTTCGATCATCTTCGTGAACGGCTTGCCCCCCACGGCCGTTTCCACCACGTCCTCGACGTCGGCCACGCTCACGCTCCACATGGCGCACTTGGCCCGATCGACGGGAAACGCCACGTTCGACTGACCTTTGATGTGGAACACGCCGGGATCCTTGATGCCCGGGATGCCGGAGAGCACTGAGTCAAACTTTTCGGCCAGCCGTTCCAACTCGTCCAGGTTGGGGCCGATAATCTTTGCCGAGTTTTCGCCTTTGACGCCCGACAGCGATTCGAGCACGTTGTCGCGAATCATCTGCGAAAAGTCCCAATTGATGCCGATGAGATTACGGTTCAACTCCAGGTCGATGGCATGGATCAACTCTTCCTTGGTGCGCCGCCGCGTCCCGCCCGGCGGAATCGGCCAGTCGTCGGGCGCGTGCAACGGCACGAAGCACTCCACGTTGTAATAGCCGGTCGGGTCGGTGCCGTCGTCGGGCCGGCCAATCTGCGACGTGGCCAGCATCACTTCCGGAAACTTCCACATCAAGGCGCGGGCCTTGGTCGAGATGTCCGCGGCTTCCTCCATCGAAACGTTCACCGGAAAAGTGCCGCGGACGATCATGTTGCCCTCTTCCAGCTCGGGCATGAACTCGCGCCCCAGAAAAGGCAGCAGGCCGAGCGTCAGCGCGACGAGCCCGCCCATAAAGGCCATCGTCAGCCGGCGATACTTAAGGCAGCGGTCGAGCTGCAACAGGTAGCGCTGTTTCAGCGTCCGCACGAAGAAATTGTCGCGCGCCGGCCGCAGATTCTTGAACGACAGCAGGCACAGCACCGGCGCGACCGTCAGCGCCAGGATCAGCGCCCCGCCCAGGGCGAAGGCGTAGGTATCGGCCATCGGGCCGAAAATCTGCCCTTCCGGCCCCTTCATGGTGAACAGCGGCAAAAATGCGCAGACCATGATGGCGGTGGTGAAAAACAGGCTGCGCTCGACCTCGCGGCACGAGCGCAAGATGCGTTCGCGCAGGCTCAGGCCGGCATGCTCGCCCGAGCTGATGTGCCGGTAGATATTCTCAACCATGATCACCGACGAATCGACGATGATGCCGAAATCCACGGCGCCGATCGACAACAAATTGGCGCTCTTGCCGCGCAAGTACAGCACCGCGAAGGCAAACATCAGGGCCAGCGGAATGTTGATGGCCACGATCAGCGCGCTGCGCACGTTGCTCAGGAACATCAGCAGGATGATCGTCACCAGGACCATGCCCAGAATCAGGTTTTCGTGTACGGTTTCCGTCGTGACGTCGATCAGCCGCGCGCGGTTGTAGAAGGCTTCGATCTTGACGCCGGGCAACAGCCGCCCCGGCGTCTCGTTGAGTTCGTCGACCTTGGCCAACACGTCCTCGAGCGCCGGAATCGAATGTTCGTTCTTCCGCAGCAGGACCACGCTCTGCAGCTTGTCGGGCTCGTCGATATAGTCGCGCAGCCCGTCGGCCCTGAAAATCTCCTTACCCTGGGCGTCGAGCTTGGGTCGACGGATGCCCAACTGGCCTTGCCGGGTTTGGTGGCCGACGATCACGCCGCGAGCGCCGATCGCCTGGCCGCGCGCCAGCGGTCCGCCGTCGACGACGTGCTCCACGCGCGTCGGCACGTTGTTGGTCGCGGTGATCACAATCTGGCGGATTTCCTGGATGCGGCGGTTTTCTTCGTCGCGCAGGATGCCCGCGGCTTCCTGGGGTGTGGCCGCCGCCATGGCCAGCGTCATCGGGTCTTCGCCCCCGCCGATCAACCCGATGCCGCGTACGATCTCGATCGACGAGCCGCGCACGATGTAGTTGCCCCCGACGTTCGCGTTGCTGTTGGAAATCGCGTTTTGCAACTGGTCGAGCGTGATGCCGTATTCCTTCAGCCGATCGGGGTCCGGCTGAATCTCGTAGCGCTTGACCTGCAAGCCCGAACTGACCACGCCGGCAATTCGCGGCACGCGCCGAAACTCGCGCACCAAGGTCCAGTCGTTGAGCGATTTCAGATCGTTGTCCGTATAGATATCGTGCCCCGACGCATCCTGGGGGCAACTGAGCGTGTAACGCAGAATCTCGCCGATCGGCGAAGCGGGCGAGATCGAAGGCTTGACGTTCGACGGCACGTCGGCGTCGTTCAGCCGATTGATCACCTCTTGCCGGGCATCCCGGTAGTGGATGCCATATTCGAATTGGTTGCGAAAGTGCGCCAGCCCGAACATCGTTTTCGTGCGCGTGTACTTCAACCCCGGCATGCCCGCCAGGGCGACTTCGATCGGAATGGTCACCTGGCGTTCGACCTCCTCGGCCGAAGCGCCGGGAAATTGGGCCACCACTTCGATGATGGCCGGCGCCGGGTCGGGATACGCCTCGATGTTGACGTGGAAAAACGAGTATCCGCCCACGACCGTCAGCCCCACGGCCAACAGCAGCACCACCAGCGGGCTTTCGGTGGCCCATTGAATCAGTTTTCCGACCATCGAACGGTCCGCCTTACGGGCTAGGAACTCAGCAGCAGCTACGTGTAATTCTCGGCTTACCCGGGAATCGGGGCCGAGCGTCGCCGAAACGGCACATGATCAACCGAAACGCAGCCTCTTCACGCCACCCCTCCCCTTATGGGAGAGGCTAGGTGCGGGGTCTGAATAAAATTGAAGTCCACCAACCTATGATCGCGTCTAGCGCCAGCCGAGTCCAGATCTTTTGCCGCCTGCCGGACCTACCGCGCCGCTGCCATGATGGGGCCGGGCAAAACGTCAATCGGGCCGTAGCATCTGGGGCCAGTGCTCCCCATACCATCGACGCAGCCGCTCGACGTCCGCGGGCTGGGCACAAGGATACGGAGCCCGGCTGCGAAGCCCCGGCCGGACGAAACCCCCGGCCATGGCCCCCAGGCGGTCCAGCGCCGTGTCGGTGTAGCAGCGTGAGCCAAACT
>DATCFX010001373.1:0-5376 GCA_036509275.1 Pirellulales bacterium
TAATGCCGCCCGGTGGGCAGATGCTCGAGGGGCAACCGCCGGCCGGCCGCCTGCCGCCGATCGACCGCGGGCCCGGCGGCGTGCCGGCCGAGATGCCCTTGGGTCCGCCGAAAGTCGAGTTGCCGCCCGGTGCGTCCAGCGATGGCCGCCCGCTGCCGTCCGAATTTCAGGCGGCCAGCGCGGTCGCAGGTTTGACCATTAACCAGCAGCTCACCGGCGGCTACGACAACGATCAACAGCCCGGCGACGACGGAGTGATGGTCTGCATCGAGCCGCGCTCGGCCCAGGGCGAAGTCGTCGAATTGCGCGGCCCGCTGTCGATCGTGCTGTTGGACCCGGCGCTGGAGGGCGATGCCGCGCGGGTTGCCCGCTGGGATCTGGCCGAAAACGAGGCGACGGCCCATTTCCACCGCACGCCGCAAGGCACCGGCATCCAGCTCGAGCTGCCCTGGCCGACCGGCACGCCTGCGCATCGCCAGTTGAAGCTTTTTGTGCGCTCGACTTTGGCCGATGGCCGCAAGTTCGACGCATCCAAGGACATCGAGATCATCGGCGCCGGCGAGCAGGTGCGCCGCTGGACACGCTCGGCGCGCCAAGCGCGCGTGCAAACGGTGCCGATCACCGACCCTGGCCCTGCGCGGCGCGAACTGGACGAGCCCCTCGCCGGCCCACCGGCCGAGGATCGCGAGCCGCCGGCAGCCGCCACGGCACGTGCGCCACAATGGACGCCGTATCGGTAAATCAAAGCGCCTGCTGGCCCCTCTGCCCCCTGGACGAGCCCGCTGCCGCCGGGCTAGAATCGCCGCTTTGCTGCTGTTCGGCCTTCGTTCTTGCCCGAAAAGAGTTTCATATGCAGGGAAATACCCAAGTTATCGACGGCCTGAACGCGGCCTTGACCATCGAGCTGACCGCGATCAACCAGTACTTCTGCCAGGCAAAAATGTGCCAAAACTGGGGATTCTTTAAGCTCGGTAAGAAGCACTACGAAGAATCGATCGGCGAAATGCGGCACGCCGAAAAGCTGATCGACCGCATCTTGTTTCTCGACGGCGTGCCCGAGATCGCCCGCTACGACGTGATTCGCGTCGGCACGAATGTCCGCGAGCAATTCCAAAACGACCTGCAACTCGAGCTCAAGGGCGTGAAGGCCTACAACGACTTGGTCGAGCTGTGTACGAAGCTCAAAGACAACGGCAGCCGCGAGTTGGTCGCGCCGATCCTGGTCGAGAGCGAAGAGCACGTCGACTGGCTGGAGACGCAACTCAACCGCATCGAGACCGTCGGCATCGAGAATTATCTGGCCGATCAGATGGGCGGTCACGAAGCCAGCGAAGCCCACTGACCGAGTCGCGGAATGCGGCTCCGAAGTCCGGAAGTCTCACGACTTCCGCTACTGAACATGGCGACGGTCCGGAAGTCTCACGACTTCCGCTACAACGCGCGATGCAGCGTTCGTTGCGCCGCGTTCCCGGCTACGAACCGCAGCAGCCAAAATCGCTGCGTTGCAAATCGCTGCGTTCCGACTCGTTTCGCTGTTGCGTGAGGAAGCGGCGAATCATCCGGTGGCAGGCGGTGCAGCCGCTGCCGGCGCCCGTCTCGCGAGCCACATCTTGCAAGTTCGCAAACGGGCAGCGCTGGACCACGTCGGCCAACGACGATTCGCTCACCTGCAAGCAGCGGCACAAAATCGTATCGTGTTCGAGAATGACGACCATGGCAGGCGGGAACACCCAGGCAGGTGCATTATGGCCAGTAATCGCGACGCTTGATCCGTTGAAGCAGTCTTGATAGCTGATACTGAGTCTCAATAACGCCAACTCTCTTTTATCAAGATCGCCCAGCCGTGTCAACAAAATTCAGTCCGCCGGAAAAAAACGTACAAGCGGGCTAATTGTTACTCGGAAAAGGAAACCCACGTTCGACCGCGGATGTGCCCGATGCGGGGCCGAAAACGCGGGCGACGGAGGTAAAAGTCGCGACGCGGGAGCGTCGCCGATCCTTACGCGTGGGCCAGGCCCCAGCCGGCCAACTTCGCGGCGCGAAAATCCGCAAACCGGTCTGCGGCAATGGCTTGTCGGGCCTCGGCCAGCAGCCGCTGGTAGTACGTCAAGTTGTGGACCGACAAGAGCACCGGACCGAGCATCTCTCCGGCCATGAACAAATGCCGCAAATAGCCGCGGCTGTGCTGGCACGCTGCGCAGGGGCAGCCAGCTTCCAGCGGCTGGCGGTCGCGCTGGAACTTCAAGTTCCGCAATCGCATGCTGCCGGCGTCGGTAAAAGCCAAGGCGTTGCGGCCGTTGCGCGTGGGCATGACGCAGTCGAATAAATCGATGCCCCGGCCAATGGCCTCGACCAGATCGGCCGGCCGCCCCACGCCCATCAGATACCGCGGCCGATCGGCCGGCAAAGCGGGCACCGTGACATCGAGCACGGCGTACATCTCGGCCGGCGCTTCGCCGACGCTCAATCCGCCCACCGCATAGCCGGCGAAATCCAGCGTGCGCAAACGCTCGGCGCACCGCAGCCGCAAGGCCGGATCGAGCCCGCCCTGCACGATGCCGAACTGCACCTGGTCGGCCCGGCTGGCAGCCCGGCGGCAGCGCTCGGCCCAGCGCAGCGTTCGTTCGAGTGCGTCCTCGATCACGGCCGGCGGACTGGGCAGCGGCACCACGTGGTCCAGCACCATCGCCACGTCGCTGCCCAGCGCCTCCTGGATGGCGACGGCCCGCTCGGGAGATAATTCCACCAGGCTGCCGTCGAGATGCGAGTGGAACACGGCGGCATGCTCGGCCACGCGCGTCATTTGCGCCAGGCTGAAGAGCTGAAAGCCGCCGCTATCGGTGAGGATTGGCCCGGGCCAGTGCATAAACTGGTGCAGGCCGCCCAGGTCGGCCACCACGTCTTCACCCGGCCGCAAAGCCAGGTGATACGTGTTGCTGAGCACCATTTGGGCACCCGTCTCCGCCAGCAAATGCGGCGTCAGGCCTTTGACCGTACCCTGCGTGCCGACGGGCATGAAGGCCGGCATCTCGACCGGCCCGTGCGGAGTCGTGAATGTGCTGAGCCGAGCCCGAGTGCTCGCGTCCTCGTGCTCGATCCGAAACGAAAAGCCGGCGGCGTTCATCTGGGGAGCACCGCGGCGGCAGCCCGGGGAGTTCGTAAGATCGACCGAAAAATAACTTCGGTTTTTTCCGGCCCCTCAGCCTGCCCTCTCGCGCAAGGGACGAGGGGTTGCGGAGAAGTTATCTTTCGGTCGATCCTTAGGCTTACGGCAGCCACCGCTCAGTCGCCGCGGAGCTTGAGGGCGTGGCCGGTGAGCTTTTCGCGGACTTCGTTCAAGCTGGTGACGCCAAAATTCTTGCATTCCAGCAGTTCGTCGCCGGTGCGGCGCACCAACTCGCCAATGGTGCTGATGCCCAGGCGAATCATGCACTTGCGGGCGCGGACCGAGAGGTTCAGATCGGCAATCGGCTTGCTGAGCAGGGCCTGCTCGTCGGGCGACATGACCTCGGGCTCGAAGCCGACCTCGGTGGGGCCCTTTTCGTGGGCAAACTGCCCCAGCGACAGCCCGCGAGAAGCCATCATCTCGCGGATTTCCGTCAGCGAGGTCTCGCCGAAATTCTTGCTCGCCAGCAGTTCCTGTTCGCTGGCGCGGGTCAGATCACCCAGCGAGTTGAGCCCCATCTTTTGCAGGCAGTTGCGGCTGCGCACCGACAGTTCGAAGTCGGTGACCGGAATGCTCAACACCTGGCTCAAGCGGTCGCGGCGCTTCTGCGCGTCTTCGTCGTAGTACATGTCGCCCGAGGCGGCCGCGTCCTTCATGAACAGCCGAGCCCGGGTATCGGCCGGAAACGCGTCGAGAATCCGCGAATAGCATTGCCGGGCCCGCTCGAATTGCTGGCGGTCTTCGTACAAGATGGCCAGGTTCAGCAGGGCGCCGTAATGCGTGGGAAACCGGGCCACGGAACGCTGGTACAGCTCGAGGGCCGTCTCGTCATTGCCGCGGCGATCGTTTTCCAGGGCCAGACCGAACAGCGCGCCGGTGTGTCGCGGGTCGTTCTCGACGGCCCGCTCGTACAGCGCGCACACCTCCGACGGGTTTCCACCCAGCGCGGCTACGGTGGCGCCGCGCTGATACAGGTACTCGGCCGTTTGCTCAATCGCGCCGGAAAGCCCGTCGAGCACCTTGAGCGCCTCGGCCGCCTGGCCGGAATAGCGCAACGTCTCGGTCCGGGCCAGCGCGCAGGCGTCGCTGTCGAAGCCGGCCTTGGCGGCCGCCTGAAAGCTTTCGACGGCGGCCGGGTATTCGTGCCGGGCAAAGCGGGCCCTGCCGAGATAAAAATGCGCCAGGGCCCCGCCGTCGGCCTTGGACAACGCTTCGGCAGCCAGCCGATAGCGGCCCAGCAGGTAATAGCACACGCCTAGCCGCACGTTGCCGGCCGGACTCTGGTCTTCCTTCGATTCCAACTCCTGCACCGCCTCGCTCAACTGGCGGTAGTTGCTGAAATCGGCGGTAATCGCCTGGACGATTTGGTTGACTTCGCCCGGGCCAAATGGGCTATTGGACAAGACCAATGGCTTAACGCCCTGCTCCAAAACCTGCGACATGCGCTGTAATCTCCTCGGCGTAACCAGTGCGGCAAAAAAGAGCCAGCAAAGGGAGTCGAACCCTTAACCCCCGCATTACGAATGCGGTGCTCTGCCAATTGAAGCTATGCTGGCGTAACGACTTAGGGCGGCCCGTGGGCTCCAGCTCGCCGCAAGCCCAATGCGAATCCGGTGCTAGAACCGGAAATTCTAGCAATTCCCGGCCCGATTGCCAAATGGGTTCGCGAGTAGTTCGATATCTTACTGAAGCCGGAGCCTGAGCGGGCAGCTGAAAATCAAGTCACAAGGATCGACGGAAAAATAACTTCTCCGCGGTCCCTCTCCCCTTGCGGGAGAGGGCAGGGTGAGGGGCCGGGACATACGGAAATTATTTTTCGGGCGATCCCAACGCGGCGGCCCGATCGGCGAAGCGTCGAATGCACCTCTAGCGGCTTTGACGACGAAACTCAGACGGCCACCTCTTCGACCACGCTTCCTGCCGGAATCGTGGCATCGTCGGCGAATTCGAGATACAGTTCGATGGCCTCGCGGATGTTCTTCCGCGCCTCGTCCAAGGTGTCTCCTTCAGAAATACAGCCTGGCAGCGCCGGAACATGGGCCGTATATCCGCCTTCGTCGGATGGCTCGAAAACGACTTTCAAATGCACAGGTGACCTCACTTCAGTAGGCTGCGGCCGATCAACCGCGGAAACGGCGGGCGTCCAACGCGAGAGTACACCGCATGGACCGAAGGAGACATTGGGCTGACCCTTCGAGCGGACGTTAGTC
>DATCFX010001374.1:0-2422 GCA_036509275.1 Pirellulales bacterium
CGCTTCACCCGCCGCGTTGCCGACGCGAAAGATTCCATCCCGAAAGCGCCAGCGAATGCCCGGCCGGATCGGGCCCGCGGCCAGCCAATGATCGGCCAGGCTGGCGCCTTCGAGCACCCGGGCCACGGCCGGCGTGCTGGCCAGGATGTGCTCCAGCACGGCCGCTCCGGCGGATTGGCCGGGAGCCCTTCCCAGCGACGCCAGCTTGTCGCGGCGAATACAGCACGACAGGCTCACTCGGCCTGCATCGGAATGCACCATGCCGCCATAGCCGCCGGGAAAACACAGCAGCGGCATCAAGTCGGCCGGCAAACTGGACGCCAGAAAATGAGCTTTGAAGCCGAACAGGTCGCTCCGTCGCGGCGTGCAGGCCGCCACGCTGCTCGGCAGGCTGCCGCCGCCCCATGAACCGTGCGCCGCAATGACAACCGGAGCCAAAAACTCGGTGGCGCCAGCGTCGCCCGGCAATTGTGCGCGGCACGCGTAGTGCGCGCCGCGGCGCTCGAGCTGCTCGGTGGTGGCCGGCTGGTAGACCTGGGCGCCGGCGTCGGCGGCCTTGGCCAGCAGCCAGGCATCGAGCTTGTCGCGACCCAAGGCACGCCCAAAGCAAGGTCCGCTGGTGGCAGGCGTCGGCAGCGCCGCGGCCAGTGCCGTGCGGCCGGCCATCAGCCCGACTCGGCGTACGCTGGGACCGCCGTGTTCGGCGAGCACTTCGGCCAGCCCCAACCGCTGCAAGAGCGGCCAATTCGTGGCCGACATGTATTCGCCGCAGACTTTGGCCCGGGGAAAGGCCTGCTTCTCCAAGACCACGGTGGACCATCCGGACTTCGCCAGCAGCATGGCTGCCGTGGCTCCGGCCGGTCCGCCGCCAATTACTATGACGTCGCACTGCTGCACGTGCTGCCCTCCCCACATGCCGGCGCGCGGCGCGTCCAGGAGAGCAGAAATCGGCATGGCCAGCACCCGCGGACCGTGGCCCCCTGCATGCCGGCATCGGCCGCCAACCGCCGGGCCTCGTCCACGCTGAACGCGCCTTCGACCGATCGCGGGCCGTCGACGTGGACCACCGGCGAGCGCGACACGAGCTGCGTCACGGCCACGGCCAGCGCATATCCCAAGCGGCTCCGCTGGAGGTCGCTAACCAGCGCCAAGTGCCGAGCCGTGTGCTGCATGTGATCGAGCAGTCGCATGGCGTCCGAGCGATCCAGATGGTGCATGAAGAGCGACGACACGACGACGTCGAACGCTTCGCCTGGCGTCCGCTCCAGCACGTCGCCGATTTCGAACTCGACCGCGGCGCCCAGCCGCGCAGCGCGCCGCCGGGCGATGTCGACGGCCGTGGAACTTTTGTCGCGGCCGACGATCCGCGCGGTAATGCCCGCGCGGCGCAAGCGCTGCCAGAGCGCGATCGTTACGTCGCCGCCGCCGGAGGCCAGGTCGAGGATCGAGAGCGTGCCGCCTGCCAGCCGCCGCGCGACATCGCGGATGGGTGGATAGAGGATGTCGGCGCTACGGCTCAGGATGTTGATGCGGGCCAGTGCGCGAAGGGCCCGATCGTGTAATTGAGGATCCAATCCCGGTTGGTCCATGACCTCCGGTTGCAACGCGCGCTCTGACAGGCCGGCCCACGGCGCCATGTAGTGCGTCCGATTGGATAACGCTGGAAGAAACGCCCTCTGACCGCCCTGCCCGCTATTGTATGGTTTCCGCGAGCGCAAAACATGCATGAAACACGGTAAATACCGAAAAAAACGCCCGCCACCGCCGGGGCGGCAACGGGCGCATGAGGTCAGGGAGCGGAGCTTGACGGCGACGGCCTTACTTGGCGCCAACCAAGTCGGCCTTCTTCTTGGCGGCCACGATCTCTTCCTGGATGCTGGCCGGCACGCGGCGGTATTTGGCGAATTCCATCGTGAACGTGCCCTGGCCTTGCGTCATGCTGCGGAGGTCGGTCGAGTAGCCAAACGTTTCAGCCAACGGCACTTCGGCCTCGATCTTGGCCGTGTTACCCTGCATCTCGGTCGAGACGATCATGCCGCGACGGCTGGTCAGTTCGCCGGCCACCGGCCCCTGGTAGGCCGACGGCACTTCGACCTCGAGCTTCATCACCGGCTCGAGCAGCACGGGCTTCATTTTCAGAAACGTTTCGCGGAAGCAGCCGCGGGCACAGATCTGGAACGCCATGTCCGAGCTGTCGACGTCGTGATAGGAGCCATCCTCGAGAATGGTCTTCACGCCCACGATCGGAAATCCGGCCACGGGGCCCTTGCCGAGCGAATCGCGGAAGCCCTTCTGGACCGACGGAATGTACTCGCGCGGAATCCGGCCGCCGACCACCTTATCTTCGAACTCGAAAATCTCTTCGGCGTCGTCCGGCAGCACCTCGAAATGGCCGACGATGTGGGCATATTGCCCCGATCCG
>DATCFX010001375.1:0-1393 GCA_036509275.1 Pirellulales bacterium
GTGCTGTCCTATGGCGAGATTCCGGGCTTTGCGCCGCCCACAGTGGCTGGGCATTCGGGCCGGCTGGTTGTCGGAACCGTAGCCGGCACGCCGCTCGCCTGCCTTCAGGGCCGCATGCATATTTACGAGGGCCACGCACCGGCCGCGCTTGCGGTGCCCATCCGCGCCCTCAGGCGGGCCGGTGTCGAGCAGCTTGTCCTGACCAACGCGGCAGGTGGCATCCGCTCCGACATGCGGCCCGGCACCTTGATGATGATCGACGACCACATCAATTTTTCCGGCCGAAACCCGCTGGTTGGGCCCAATGACGAGGCTTTCGGGCCGCGCTTTTTCGACATGTCGCAGGCCTATGACCCCGCCCTCTGTGCCCGCCTGAAGGCCGCGGCCGCCGGTGCCGGCGTGGAGATGACCTCCGGGGTCTATGTCTATGCGCTGGGCCCCAATTTCGAGACGCCGGCGGAAATCCGCATGTTCGCGACGCTGGGTGCCGACGCCGTTGGCATGTCCACGGTGCCCGAATGCCTGATCGCCAATCACTGCGGCATGAAAGTCCTTGGCCTGTCGGTCATCACCAACCTTGCCGCCGGCCTGGCGAGCCAAAAGCTGAGCCACGCCGAAACCCTGAGCGAGGCTCAGCATGCGTATGAGCGGGTCGAGCGCCTGCTGCGGCGGTTCTTTGCCGACCTCGCTTCCGGTCGGCCGACCGGAAATTAAGGCCTTCCGGGTCCGACGGTCGGGCTCGGCCGAAACGTGTCAAAAAAGCCACGCAGCGATGTCACAATCGCATAGCGGCAATGGTGAATATTGACCTGGCGATCCGGCAAATGGCAGGTTTGCTGCAAGCGCGAAGGCCTTGGGACGCATCGCATCGGTGCTGCGACTATGGGCTGGGAAGTGGGGATTGGTGAAATTTCGCTGTGCTCAGACTCGGATGCGATCGCTTCTGTGTCCGGACAGGGCAAAATCGATGCGGGCCAGACGCGGCACGTGCGACCTCTCGCAAGACGCCTTTAACGATTAACGCAGGTTCGCGACCGCGAACCATCCAAGGGGACCAGTATGACAAATCGGATGACACGGTGGCTGATGGTGGGCACGAGCCCGCTGGTGGCGCTCGTAGCAAGCGGCACGCCGGTATTCGCCCAATCGACCGGCACGCAGGCCATCGAAACCGTTGTGGTGACAGGCGAGCGCGACGTCAGCGGCGGCATCATGTCGGACGTCAAGGTCTCCAAGGAACGCTCGACGATTACCAAGGAATATCTCGACACCCAGTCTCCCGGCCAGACGATCTTCGAATCGCTGAACTCCGTCCCCGGCTACAATTTCACCAACACCGACCCCTATGGTGCGTCGGGCGGCGACGTCCGCTTGCACGGGCTTGAGGGCGCGC
>DATCFX010001376.1:0-1563 GCA_036509275.1 Pirellulales bacterium
GGTTCAGTCCCAGGTGCTGGATCGAGTGCTGCTGGTAGAGGTAATCCAGCGCCTCGGCCGCCACGCGCAGGTAGCCGAGCAACTCGTCGCGCGGAACGCCCGCCTGGCCCCGAGCCTGGCACTGCTGCCAGCGCTCGCGCAGGCTTTCCTCAGTGGGGTCGGCCACCAAGACCAGCCGGCCCGGGTCGCACTGCACGACCTCGCCCTGGATCAGGGCGGGGTGGAGCAGCAACTTGTAGCGGACAATCGCATCTTCCAGACGCCTACTGTCGCGGCCGGCGGCGCCGTAGACGAACTTCACCAGCCGCGGCTGGCCGCCTGACACCTGCGCGCGCCACACGTCGGCCAGGGGGCTGGAGCCAAGACATTCGAGAAAGCGATAGCCGGCGAGTTTGCCGTTCACGACGGGCGGCGCTTGACGTGTGCAGGATGACGTCGCCGAGACCGGCACGGCGCTCGGCGTCACCTCCAAGGCCCGGTCGGCGTCGGTGTCCGCCTGCTGCATCGGCGAGGGAACGGCCGCGGCGCCGAAGTCCGCCTCGACGTCGGTGCGCCAGCCAGGGTGCAAGTCGTGGCCGCCAGCGCCATCGGCCAGGGCATGAGGCCGGGCTGGTACGGAGCGCAGGGCACGGACGAAATCGAGGCAGGTACGGAAGCGTTCAGCGGGGACTTTGGACAAGGCCCGTGCCACCACCGCGCGATCGCCTTCGGGCAGGGCGCTCAGATCGGGTTCCTGTTTCGTGTGTTGCAGCAGCAGTTGCCGGGCGTTCTTGCCCTGGAACGGCAGGCTGCCGGTGAGCAATTCCTGGTAGACGATGGCCAGGCTGTACTGATCGCTTTGCCGGCTGATGTTACCCAGGAAAATCTCCGGCGAGGCATAGAGCGGCGTGACGGCCCCGATCTGGACGGCCCCGGTGCCGCCGTTCGAGCCGAGGCTGCTGACCAGGCCGAAGTCGGCCACCTTGACGTGGTTGCTGACCAGGAACAGGTTGTGCGGCTTGACGTCCAGGTGCTGCAACTCATACTGGAAGTTGAGCAGGTCGAGTACCTCGGCGGCCTCGCGCAAGTAGGCGAACAATTCGCTCCTGGGGATGCCTGCGTGGCCAGCTTGACGGCGTTCCTGGAGCAGATCGTACAGGCTTTTGTCGGCCAGTTCCGTGACGATGAGTAGTTCGCCGGCAATGACCTCGACGCGGTCCATCGACAGCAAAAAGGGGTGGCGGATGGTCTTGACGCGCTGGATAGCCTTCAGTTCCTCGGCGGCCTGGGCGCGATGCGTCTCCAAACCGTTGAGGTTGCCGTAGACGAACTTGATCGCTTTGAAGAGGCCGCCGGGGGCCTCGCACTTCCACACTTCGCCAAAGCCGCCGCTGCCAAGGCGGTCAATCAAGCGATAGCCCGGAATCGGTTCAGCGTGTTGCTCTTTGACAAGGGGCATGCGTGGAACCCTGGCCTGGGCGAGTGAGAACCCGCAGGGGCGTTGCGGGCGATTCGAGGCTGTGCAGGAGGCCGTGTCGAGTTGGAAATCCTCCCGACTGGCCTTCACCATGACTGCACACCACT
>DATCFX010001377.1:0-1762 GCA_036509275.1 Pirellulales bacterium
GGCGCCGCTTTGCGGGTGACGCGGCCGCCATATTGTCGCGTCGAGCCCATTGCTATTCCCACGGCGGCTCGGCGGCGGCGTTGCGGCCGGAGATGCGGCCGAAGGCCAGGCACTCGCCGATATTGCCGGTGCCTTGGTACATATAGCTGTAGATCGAGCCCAGCTCGCCGGCGCTGTAGAGCCGGGGGATCGGCGTGCCGTCGGGGCGCACGATCTGGCCGTTTTCGTTGCGCCTCGGGCCGCCTTGGGTGTTGAGCATCGAGGGCGATAGCTCGACCGCGTAGAACGGCCCGTCGGCAATCGGCGCCAGCATCAGATTTCGCCCGAAATCGGGGTCGTGCCTTGCATCGCAAAAACGGTTCCACCGGCTGACGGTGTCCGCCAGCGCGCCGGGGTCGAGCCCGAGCAGCGCGGCGAGAGCAGCGAGGCTGTCAGCGGTCTTGATCCAGCCCTTCTCCAGCTCGGCGCGGTTGTCCGCGCTCCAATCGTAGCGCTCGATGATCTGCGTCCAGCCGTGGCTCGGGTGCTTGTCGTAGAGCGGGCCGGCGGCAAAGAGCGTGCGATCAAAGATCATGAACATCGGGCAGGGGGTGGATAGCGGCAGCCAGCGCCCGTTGACCGGGATCTTGCCGTGGCGGGTCTTGAATTTTTCGTCGGTAAAACGTCTGGCGTCTGGGCCGACCACGATCATGCCGCCCGGCATCACCTTGCTGTAGTGCAAGGCCTGCATCGAAAACGTGGTCCGGACTTCCGGCACCTTCAGGGCCATCGACGGGCCGGCGTAGTTGTTCATGTGCCACAAATCGGCGCCGACCGACATCGCCATCGTAATGCCGTCGCCTTCATTGTAGGGCGTGCCGGAGGTGTAGCAATAGGGCACGCCGGGCAGGTAATTGCGGATCATTTCCTGGTTGTTTTCAAAGCCGCCGCAGGTCAGCACCACTGCCTTGCGCGCCTTGACGGCGATCGATTTCTGCCCGCGCAGGGTGCGCACACCGAGAATTTCCTTGGTCACGGCGTGCTGGATCAGCTCTCTGCCCGGCGTCTCATAAAGAACCTGGATGGGCCGCTGCTTGACCAAGCTTTCGAACCGTTTCCAGGTGTAGGAATAGCCATAGGTCGGCCCGTCGTGAAATTTGTGCACGCAGTCGCAGCCCGGCAGATCGGGGAATTCGATGCCGACCGGCGGGTGCTGGTGCTCCTGCGGATCGCCACCGAGGCTTTCGAGCCAGGCATTGTTGCGGCACATCTCCTGCGCCCACACCCGAACCATGGTCTGCGGCACGGTGAACGGCCCGCACAGCGCGGTCAGATAGGCGGCGGCCGGTTCGGGCGACGATGTATTCAGATAGCCTTGGCCCGCGACCCGCGTGTTGCCGCCTTCCTGGCCCTCGGGCGCCTTTTCCAGGATGACGACCTTGGCGCCGAGCTCGTGCGCGCTGACCGCGGCGGCCACGCCCGCCGCCCCAAACCCGACGACGACGACGTCGGCTTCCACGTCCCATTTGTCCGGCACTGAAGGTTGGTCCTTCATTGCGTGTTCCTTTGGCGGAGGTCGCGGCCCGTGCAGCCGCGGCCCGTGCAGGGCGGGTTGAAGGCGGGCATCGGCGGTTTGACTCATTCGCGGGCGACGCGCCAGATACGTTTTCGAATGTCTGGAGCGCGCAAGCCATGCCGATATTGGATGCCCAGGTTCACGCTTACGAACGCAACCACCCGGGCCGCCCTTGGGTCGGCACTCTCCAGGGGCCGGCGGAGGCGA
>DATCFX010001378.1:0-4233 GCA_036509275.1 Pirellulales bacterium
AGCTCGCTGTGCGCGAGCCAATCGACCAGCCGCGCCGCGTCGGCCGCATCGGTCGAGAGGCCGTTGCCGCCCCAATCCCGCAGCAGCCGCTCGAACAGCTTTTGCAAGCCCGACGCCAGCCCGGCCGGCGTGGCGCCGTCGCGCTGGAGCAGTTCGGCCAGCAGGGCACTGGGCCTATCAGCCGGCAGCGGCGGCGGACGATCGGCTTCGACGACCATGGCCAGGGCGAAGTCGGCTTCGTCTTTCGGCGTGAACTCGACATGCACGCTATGGCCAGAGTACGCGGTCAGATCCTGCCGCACCCAGCGGAATTTCTCGCCGACGTCGAACTTGCTGAGCAGCTTGCCGTGCAGTGGGCCGGCGTTCGTGCGGTGCGAATCGACTTCGGCATACACCTGGCAGCTTCCCCGCAGCAGGTAGTACAGGCTGCCGCTACCGAGCCGAAAGGTCTTGGTCTGGAGCGTGCGGCCCGCGCGCACCCAGGCGCCGGCTCGCTCCGGTTCGTGCTCGACGCCTGCGGACGGCCGCAGCACGTCCCACAGCGGATCCTTTTCGGCCGCGGCGCAGGTGGCAACTTCGAGCACCGGCCGCTGATGGCTGCCGGAAATATAGACTTGGCCCGGCTGCACCGGCCGCGGACCGAACGCAAAACCGTCCTGGAACCAATCCTGCGGATCGCAATTGGCATAGTCGATCACCACGCGCACCGCTTGCATCGCGGCATCCGCCGCGGCGAGTTTTTGGTGCCACGCAGCAAGCGTCTTCTCGACGGCCGCCAACCAGCGGCTCGGATCGTCCGTTGCGCGATCGCCCGCCAACGCGGCCCACACGTGCAATGGATGGGCCTTGTCGGCTTTGGCCGCCAGCAGCGACTGGACCCACTGCGCCAGCCGCTTGCCGTCGACGCCGTGAACATTGGCGATCGTGCTCACCTGGCTGCGAAACGCTTCGGTCAGCCGCACGCTTTTTGATCCGGCCTGCTTGTCGGTCGAAGAATTTTTGTCGGTTGTCAGCAGATCGGCCGGTTTGACGGCCCGCAAGGCTTCGCGCGCGGCCAACAGGTAGTCGGCCGTGCGCTCGACCTGCGGCCCCAGCACGGCCGCCACCGACGAGCGAACCTGCGATTGCCGGCGATCGGCCTCCCGAGCCAGTTGGTCGGCCACGCCCCGGTTGGGGCCTTCGACGTCAAAAGCCGCCAGGCGAAAGCGGCTGCTGTGCAGGAACCCGAACAGTGCGTAGTAGTCCTTGGTCGAAATGGCATCGAACTTGTGGTCGTGGCAGCGGGCACAGGCCACGGTCAAGCCCAGGAAGGTTTTGGAAAACGTGTCAACCGCGTTGTCGAAGCGGTCGGTTTCGTCCTTACGGATATCGACTGGCGAGTGGACCCATTCGCCGAGGAACCAGAAGCCCGTGCCCAAGATGGATTCGTTGAAGCCGGCCGCCGGATTGAGCCGCGGCCGCGGGAGCAAATCGCCGGCCACCTGCTCGCGCACGAACTGATCGTATGGCAGGTCGGCATTGATCGCCCGAATGACGTAATCGCGATATTGCCAGGCGTTGGGGATCGTGTAATCGAACTCGTGGCCGCGGCTCTCGGCGTAGCGGGCCAGGTCGAGCCAGTGCCGGGCCCAATGCTCGCCGAACCGCGGCGAGGCCAGCAGCCGATCGACAACGCGCTCGTATGCGGCCGGAGAATCGTCAGCCAGGAATTCGGTGATTTCGGCCGGTGTCGGCGGCAAGCCGGTCAGATCGAAGTGCAGCCGCCGCAAGAGCGTCCGCCGATCGGCCGCCGGAGCAGGCCGCAGGTTGGCCGCTTCGAGCCGGGCCAGAATCCAGCGATCGATGTCGCCGGCCGGCCACGCTGTGTCGCGGGTTTTGGGCGCCGGCCGCACTTTGACGGGCTGCCACGCCCAATGGGCCCGCTTGCGGCCTTCGAGATCGAACGCGGCTTTGGCGACCGGTGCGCCGGCCTTGCCGGTCTCGGTCGCCCAGGGCGCGCCCATTTTGACCCAAGTGGTCAATGCGGCGATTTGCTCGGGCGGCAGCTTGCCACGCGGCGGCATTTGCAGCGCCACGTCGTCGTAACGCACGGCCTGCACGAGCAGGCTGTCGTCGGGCTTGCCAGGGACAATCGCCGGCCCGGTGTCGCCGCCGGTGAGCAGGCCCTGGCGACTGTCGGCCCACAGGCCGGCTTGCAGTTTTTTGGCTTGTGCCGAATGGCATTTGTAACATTGCTCGACCAGCACCGGCCGGACGTGCCGCTCGAAGTATTCGACGCCGGCGGCTGGTTCAGCGGCCCGAGCCGCGGCCAGCGGCACCACCAGCAGCAGACCAGCAATCAAGATTAACTCGCGCGCAGTCCGGGGCATAGGCAGTGCCGGGGGAGAATGTCGTTATGCCGTCGTTACGCCAGAATCGGATGCACGACCTGGCCGAAAACGTCGGTCAGGCGGAAGTTGCGACCGGCGTAGCGGAACGTCAGCCGCTCGTGGTTCAAGCCCAGCAGGTGCAGGATCGTGGCGTGCAAATCGTGCATGTGGACTTTGTTCTCCACCGCCAGATGGCCGAACTCGTCGGTCTGGCCATAGGCGAAGCCCGGCTTCACGCCGCCGCCGGCCAGCCACATGGTAAAGCCGCGCGGGTTGTGATCGCGGCCGGTGCCGTTGCGCTCGGCGTAGGGCGTACGTCCGAATTCGCCGCCCCACCACACCAGCGTGTCTTCCAGTAGCCCGCGGCGCTTGAGATCGGCCAGCAGGCCGGCAATCGGCTGATCGACGGCCTTGGCGTGGATGGCGTGCTTTTCGATGTTCGAATGCTGGTCCCAGGCGGGGTTCGCACTGCTGTCGCCATAGGTCACCTGGATGTAACGCACGCCCGACTCGCACAGCCGCCTGGCCAGCAGGCATTGGCGGCCGAAGTTGTCGGTCTCCTTCTGGCCGATTCCGTAAAGCGCCATGGTCTCGGGCGTTTCGCGGCCGATGTCGAGCACTTCGGGCGCGTGCTGCTGCAATCGCCAGCCGAGTTCGTACGAGTTGATCACCGCTTCCAACTCGCTGTCGCCGGGCCGGGCGGCCGCCTGCCGGGCGTTCAAGTCCTGCAAAAAGTCGAGCTGCCGCCGCTGCGCGGCACGGTCGGGATTGGCGTTCACCAGGTCGTGGAACGTGGCCTCGCGGGCCGGTGCGCCGGCCTTGCCCAAGGCCGTGCCCTGGTACACGGCCGGCAGGAACGCGGGACCGTAATTCCGCGGTCCGCCATTGCCGTTTGACGGGCCGATGGAGACAAAGCCCGGCAGGTTTTCGTTCTCGGTGCCCAGCCCGTACGTGATCCACGAACCGATCGACGGGCGGACGAAGCTGGTCGAGCCGCAGTGTAGAAACAACGTGGCCGGGCCGTGGGCGATGCCCTCGGTGTGCAGCGAGTGAACGAAGCACAGATCGTCGGCGTGCTGGGCCGTGTGCGGAAACAGTTCGGACACGGGCCGGCCCGATTGTCCGTACTGGGAGAATTTCCAGCGGCTCTTCATGATCCGGTGCGAAGTGCCGCGAACGCCGCGATTGGCCAGCGTGCGGTCGTCGTCGAAGGCGTGGGCCTCGCCGTCTTCTTTGTCCAGCAGCGGCTTGTGGTCGAACGAATCGACGTGGCTCACGCCGCCTTGCATAAACAGGAAGATCACACGCTTGGCCCGCATCGGCAGCGGCGGCGTCTTGGGCGCTAGCGGATTGGCACTGCCTCCCGAGGACACGCCGGCAGCCCGAGCCGCGAGATCGGCCAGGGCCAAATATCCGAAGCCGCAGCCCGAGGCCAACAGCGCCTGGCGGCGCGAGAATCCGAGTGGTTCATTCATGGCTTTGGTGCGCCTCTAGTTCAAGTAGCGGAAATCGATCGAACCCAGCAGCGCCTGCACCACCCGGGTCCAGGCCTCGGCCGCCGGCGTAGGACTCTTGCCGGTGAGCAATTGTTGCAAGTACGCGTCGGTGCGCTCGAGTTCGGCCGGGGCTGGCGGCCGCCCCAGAACTTGCAAGAACGCAGTGCGAATCTGCTCGTGCTGCGATTTGGTCCCTGCATCCAACAGCCGCCTGGCGGTCAACTCGGCCTGCTGGCGCACAAACGGGTTGTTCATCATATACAGCGCCTGCGGCGCCACGGTGCATAGGTTGCGCACGCCGGTGACCATGCTGGGATCGGCCATGTCGAACGCCGCCAGCAGCTCGGGGAGCGAATTGCGGAACATCG
>DATCFX010001379.1:0-2448 GCA_036509275.1 Pirellulales bacterium
GGTCGCCGCTGGCAAACCCAGCCCTCGAAGGGCTGGGCTACGGAAACAAGCGGCGGCAAGCCGCCGCGTCGGGCGCTGCACTTTCCTGCCTACTTTCGAGACAACCACCCGTCTGCGGGGCCGGTTCGTTTTCCTCTGCCCAGCCTGCGCGGTTTTCCATAAAATAAGGCGACGGGCTTTTCTGCTTCCCGGCCGGCCACATCCGGCCACATCTCGCGCGCTTGCACATGTCTTACCGCTCGTTCAAACGAGTTCTGGGCGAAACGAGCCTCGAGCGCAAGTGCCGATTCTTCTTCGGGATGTGCCTGCTGGTGCTGATTGCCTCCAGCTTTTTTTGGTACGGCACCAAGACCGAGGAGCTGGTCACCAAGCAAAACCGCACCAAGGGCGAGTTGCTGGTCAAAACCGGCCTGATCGTCACGCACTCCGAAAAACTGGGTGCCCGCGACCAGTTTCTGCCGGCCGCCAAAGAGCTGATCGCCAACCTGCAACTGTTGGATCGCGAGGAAGAGCCGCCCACCAAGCGCGGCCTGGAATACAGCGGCAGTTTCATCCGGGTCGGCGCTCCTCCCAACAGCCCGGGACAACCGCAAGATGCCTTCGAGCGGCAGTTGGTGCGCGAGTTCCAGAAGCGGCCGCGGCCCGATTCGCCCGACGAAGTTTGGAAGGAGCGGCCTTTCAATGGCGGCGATGATTACCAGTATTACCAGGCGGTGTACGCGTCGAAGTCGTGCGTCGGCTGCCACAACACGCTCAAAGACCACGCCGACAACCTGGCCGATGGCACGCTGATGGCCATCGCCAAGGTGCAAATCTCGAACATCCCGGTGCAGAAGGACCTGAGCCGCAATCGGGCGATCCTGCTATCGACCGCGATCATCACCGTGTTTCTGGCGATGATCGCCAGCTACGCCATCGTGCGCTACGTGATCGTCAAACCGCTCAAGCACTTGCGCGACGTGAGCGACGCCATCAGCCGCGGCGATATCGAGAAACGGGCCGAAATCCGCACCGGCGACGAATTCGAAGAACTGGGCGTGGCCTTCAACCGCATGCTCCGCCACCTGGTCACCGTGCAGGAGGAGCTGCGCCGGGCCAACGCCATCCGCGATACGAAAGTCGACGAGCTGGCCCAACTGAACATGCAGTTGTTCGAAATGAACCGGCTGAAAAGCGACTTCCTGGCCACCATGAGCCACGAGCTGCGCACGCCGCTCAATAGCATCATCGGCTTCAGCGACGTGCTGGGCTCGATCAACTCGCTGGACGATAAGCAGAAACGCTACGTGCAAAACATCCAGAAGTCCGGCAAGATGCTGCTGGACATGATCAACGACATCCTGGACCTGGCCAAGATCGAAAGCGGCAAGATGGAGGTCCGCATCTCGGAATTCCGGATCGACAGCGTGGTCGCCGCCCAGTGCGACATGGCCCGGCCACTGACCGAGCGCAAGAACATCGACCTGGCCAGCGACATCCAGCCGGATCTGCCCGCCCTGCACCAGGACCAGGGCAAAGTGCAGCAGATCCTCAACAACCTGCTCTCCAACGCCATCAAGTTCACGCCCGAAGGGGGCCGCATCGCCGTGCGTGCCAGCCGCGCTCCCGGCGAGCAGCTCAGCCTGGTGGTGATGGACACCGGCGTGGGGATCGCCGAAGAAGATCAAACGACGATCTTCGAAAAGTTCCGACAGGGCAACACCGTGCTGCCCAGCGGCGACGCCATGACGCGCGAATACTCCGGCACGGGCCTGGGCCTGTCGATCGTCAAGGAGCTGTGCAAGCTGCTGGGCGGCGAGATTTCGCTCACCAGCGAGCTGGGCAAAGGCAGCACGTTCACCGTGTACTTGCCCTGGGAGTTCGCCCATCCACCGAAGCCCGAAATGCCGCTGGCCGAGGGCATCGACGACTTGACGAAGCCCCACCGCATGGATTACGAACGATCGCTCACTCGCAGCTCGTGAACGCTGGTTTTCACGGATCGGCCGCTGGGCGCGGCGGCAGAACGGGGGTTAAAAACCCCCGGCTAAAGGGAACGAGCGCGCTTCCGGCGTTATTCATTCATCATTCCGCATTCATCGTTCATCATTCCGACTAATGTCCGACCTGCCGTCGTCGCCCGAGGTTCAACTCTTCACCGATGGTGCTTGCAGCGGCAATCCGGGCCCCGGCGGCTGGGCCTTTGTGCTGCGGCATCCGGCCACGGGCAAGGAAGTCACGCAATCGGGCGGCGAGGCCGTGAGCACGAACAACCGCATGGAGCTGATGGCCGTGGTCCGCGGCCTGGAGCAGCTCAAGCGGCCCACGCACGTCGAGCTGCTGACCGACAGCGTCTACGTCGGCAAGGGGCTGAGCGAATGGATGCGCAAGTGGAAGGCCAACGGCTGGCGGCGGCGCGAAGGCAGCCGCTGGGCCGAGGTCAAGAACGAGGATCTCTGGCGGCAGCTC
>DATCFX010001380.1:0-1222 GCA_036509275.1 Pirellulales bacterium
CACGCCCGTCAGCGTGGACGTGCTGGCCAACGCCAGCGCCGCGGCCGGCATTCTCAATCCGTCCAGCGTGACCATTGTGTCCGGGCCGAGCAACGGCACGCTGACGCCAGACCCTGTCAGCGGCGCCGTGACCTACACGCCCAACAACGGCTTCGTCGGCAATGACAGTTTCAGCTACACGGTGGCCACGTTCTCAGGGGGCGTCTCGAACCCGGCCACGGCCACGATTACGGTGCAGGCCGGCAACCTGACGCCGCTGGCCAATCCCGACGAGGTGGTCAGCAATGGCAGCACGCCGCTGGTCATCAACGTCCTGGCCAATGCGCAAGCGCTTCAGGGCATGCTCAACCCGGCGACGGTGACCATTACCACGCAACCCCTGAACGGCACAGCCGTGGTCGATCCGGCGACGGGGTTGGTGACGTATACACCGGGAGCGGGCTTCACTGGCAGCGACAGCTTCGCCTACACGGTCCAGGACAGCACCGGCGCCACTTCGAATGCGGCGCCGGTCAGCATCGTGCCAGTCTATGTGGCGCCGCCGGTGGGCAAGACCGATTATTACGCGGTGGTCGAGAATGGCAGCGTGACGGTCAGCGCCGCCAACAGTCTGTTGGCCAACGATAGCAGCCCGAGCGGCCTGCCGCTATCGGCTATCCTGGTCAGCGGCCCGCAGTATGGCACCTTGACGTCGTTTGACGCCTCGACCGGCACGTTCACCTACACGCCGAACCCCGGCTTTGAAGGGACGGACACGCTGGCCTACGCGCCCTCGGCCGGCGGCGTGGGGGGCCCCATTGTTCAGGTGGTCGTGGCGGTGGTCAACATTCATCTGCAGACGATTGCCTTCAATGGCCCGGCCAACGTGCCGATCCAGATGAATGCCACCACCACCATCGGCAATCCGTATGCCAGTTTCCACGTCGCCCCTCCAGCGGGGTATCCGACGGGAACCGTGCAGTGGGCGGCCTATCTGCGTCAGGCACCGAACACCAGCGCCGCCTGGAATACCTGGCAGTCCGCGCCGGCGGCGTTCGTGCAGGGCAATGCGCTCAGGGCGGCGGCCACGTTTTGGGCTTCGAGCCAAGTTGCGGAGCTGACCGTGCAGGCCACCAGTAGCGGGGCCTATGGCAATTTCGGCCAGCTTCAGTTCAACATGACCAATGGGGTCGGGACCGGTCAGTTTACCAGTGCGCTAAGCGTGAGCGGCATCACGGCGGCG
>DATCFX010001381.1:0-11824 GCA_036509275.1 Pirellulales bacterium
GAATGCCATGAAGTTAAGCCGCAACGCTCGGTCCGGCTAGGGGTTAATCGTGCTAGCATGGGCCGTGCTATCAGGCCGGAGGGGCCGCCGGGCAAGACAAAAGCTGGGACGCCGCGAAGAATAGAAGGATGTGGGGGCACAACCTTGTTGTTCTTCGAGAATCTCAGCCATGATCCCCAGTAATCTTATCGACGCCGTGGAGACGATTAAGCGCAGCGTGGCCCAATGTTTGACGGCCACGTCCATCGAGCAAGCCTGTCGGGCCGAAGGGCACCGTTGGCGGCGACGCGAACTCGATCCGGCCAAGACCATCCAGGCATTCATCGTCCAAGTCCTGCACGGGAACACGGCCTGCGCTCACACGGTCCGCCTGGCCCATTTGAATTGTTCCGCGGAGGCCTATTGTCAAGCGCGAGCACGTCTGCCGTTGTCGGTATACCAACGACTGTTGGATGAGACGAGTCAAGCGGCACGGCGGAGTTGCCGCTTGCCTGTGTGGCACGGACATCGCACCTTCCTGGTGGACGGGTCGAGCTTCTCGATGCCCGACACCTCCGAGCTGCAGGCGTCCTTCGGCCAGCCCGGCGGACAGCGGTCCGGGTGTGGCTTTCCCGCGGCCCATTGGCTGACGATGTTTGACGCACGCAGCGGTCTGTTGGTGAAGCAACTGGCGATGCCCTTGCGGACGCACGACCTGTCGCGGGTGGCGGAGCTGCACCCGGAACTGCGGGCGGGCGACGTGCTGGTGGGCGACGTGGCCTTCGCCTCCTACGCGCATTTGGCTTTGCTGTCGCGGCGAAAACTGCATGGTGTGTTCCGCATCCATCAGCGGCAACTGGTCAGCTTTCGCAAGGATCGCCTGCTGGTGGGCAAGCAGCCCAAGGGCACCGTGGCCCGGCGGGCCACGGGCCGGCTGATCCGCAAGCTGGGCAAATACGACCAGTTGGTCGAATACACCAAGCCGGGCCTACGTCCCGCCTGGATCAGCGCCGAGGATTACGCCCAATTGCCGGACACGCTCGTGGTCCGCGAGGTGCGCTACCACACCAAGCTGCGTGGCGGCCGCACGCGGATCGTGACGCTGGTCACGACCCTGCTCGATCCGCTCGTCTACCCGGTCGAGGATCTGGCGGCCCTGTATGGGCAGCGTTGGAGAGTGGAAACCAATCTGTCACACCTCAAGACCACGATGGGCATGGACGTCCTGCACTGTCAGAGTGTGGCAGGCGTGCTCAAGGAAATGGCGGTCTATGCGATTGTGTACAATCTGGTGCGGCTGGTGATGATCAAAGCGGCTGGTTGGCAACGCACGTCTGTCCATTCCGTGAGCTTTGTGGATGCGCTGCGTTGGCTGGCCCTGGGGTGTCAGACACTCGTGCCCTTGCAGCTGACTGTTCATCCGCGTCGGCCACAGCGTGTGGAACCGCGCGTCCGCAAGCGCCGGCCGAAACCGTTCCCGCTGATGAGGCGGCCGCGTCGTCAGTTGCGCCAACAGCTTCTACGCAATACAGTTGCGGCTTAACTTCATGGCATTCAGGTCAGAACTATTTATTGAATACATTGAAAAATAGTTCTGACCTTTTTTGATCGGGCGTGCATTTCATGGCATCGGCCAACCGCTGGTCACGCCTTGGATCGCAATTTCTCGAACATCGTCCACCGACAATCCGTACTGCCTAGCGACAATACGATAAGCATCCTCGTCCCCGACGCCATCGTCTTGGGCCTTGACCAAGCAGTAAAAAATCAGCTGACGATGATGTTCCGGGCGCGCGGGCTCAACCGGAAGAATCTGCGGCCGAGCCATGCATGACCCGACTTCGACAACAAGCCGATAGGTATCGCGAGCCGTTTTGTCGGAATGACCAGCGTTCTCCCACTTGCCGTCTGCCGCAAAGACCCCCTGGCCCGCTGTGAAGAAGCCGCGTGTGTCCGTGCCTGGGAGATAGAAGAGAAATGCCACTGCGTTTGCGCTCTGCGCCCCGGGTTGGCTGGCGATAATCGTTCGGCAGATTGCCTGCAGCTGACTCTCGGTTTGTGGGCTTTCTACGCGGACGCGGAATTGATATCGGCTAACGTCGGCGTAACTAAGATCTTCTCTTTCGACGATCCGATACGTGGGATTCAGCAAAGCGCTTGCCTGAAAAGTTGCTGCGCCGTCCGCGTGGCGAACGGAATTAAGCCTCGACTCCTCTGCCAATGCTTCCGCAAGGTTGCCTTCCGCAAGACGAGCGTTAATGCGTTTTATCTGGGTTTCAACGGTCGTCAATGAATCGGACGCCGGCTCTTCGGAAACCGGTGAATGGCTGCAACCATTTAAAACTGTCCAGATAAGCAATAACGCATAACCGCGGCAGCGCATCAGCTTCATTTGATTGTCTTGGATTCGGTTGTATCGAGCATACCCCCGCTGAAGGATAGCACTGGAAAACGACAAAAAGGGTCAATAATAAAAAGGGTCAAATGGCAAAAAGAATGGCAAAAAGGGTCAGAATGGCAAAAAGGGTCAATGACAAAAAGGGTCAGAATGATTTCTCAACAAATAGTTCTGACCCAGTTCTGACCCGCATCAAAGGAGATCGTGGGACGTCAGGCGATTGTGGCCATGCGCCAGAAGCCGGCCGACGTTAGCCGGGGACGCACGAGCGGCTCCCAGACGCGATCGACAAAGTGCCGCTGGGCTTCGTTCATGCGGCCGTCCGGCAGGTTTTCCGTTGGGCTGCGCCGCACGCGGTAGTCGCGGCGAATTCGCCGGATGGCCGACGATTTCGCCGCAACCTGCGCGGCAATCGCATCCAACATTTCGCGCGGGGCCAGCGTTGGCCGGGCAGGCGCGGGCGACGTGATCAAGCGGCGCATGTCCGCGTCGATGAGCAGATTGTAGGGCGGCAAGGCCTCGTGTACCGACAGCCGGGCCAACGCCTGCGGCTGGCAAAAGCTCTCGTACAAGGCCACGGCCTTGGGCGTCGTGGCGGCCGCTCGATATTCCCGCACCAGAAACAAAAAGACCGGATCCATCTGCGCCGATCGGACGCAGTAGTCCAGCAGATCGATCAGGCGCCGGCCGCCGCGATCCATCACGTTGTCAAGGTTCAGCGCCATCGGGCCCAGAGTTCGATCCCAGGTGATTGGAAGGCCCGCTCCGGATCGACCGAAAAATAACTTCCGGTTTTCCCGGCCCCTCACTCGGCCCTCTCCCGCAAGGGGAGAGGGGTTGCGGAGAAGTTGGTTTTCGGTCGATCCTCCCGGGATTATAATGCCTCGTTCCGCCGTACCTAGCCTCCGACCGACTCATGCACCTCCCGGCCCATCATCTGTCGAAGAAAAAGTGCAAGATCTGCGCGGGGCCGCTCACCGTACACCAAGAGGTGCGGGGCGGCACATGCGACGCGGAGCACTGCCGCCGGCGGGCTCTGCACGAGGAGCTGGCGGCGATCCGCGCGGCGATTCGACAAACCGCCCTGCGCCGCCACGGCATGGTCACGGCCGAGGCTCAGGAAAACGCCTACGTCGCGATCCTGCCGGCGTATTCCGCCACGATCGCCAACTTGCCCGAAAAGCGGCGCCGCCGATTACGCGATCGCGTGCTGGAGCTCATCGGTCGCACGGTGAGCAAATCTCCCGCAGGACCGGTGCCGCCGGCTCCCGCGATTGTGCCGACCGCCGGGCAGCAAAGGATGCTGGGACAGGCCTGCGCCCTGTGCCAGGGCCGGTGCTGTCAGAACGGTGCGGAGCACGCGTGGCTCCAGGTCGCGACGATCCGCCGCGTGCTGGCCGAGCGGCCGGAGCTTAGGCCGCGGCACGTGCTCGACGAGTATTTGAGCTACCTGCCGTCGAAAACCTATGCCGGTTCGTGCGTCTATCACACGGCCACGGGCTGCGCGCTGCCCAGATCGCTGCGTTCAGACACGTGCAACAACTATCTCTGCGACGGCCTGAGCGAGTTGCTGTTTGACCTTCGAGGCAGCGGCCCGCGGGTGCTGGTTGCCGCGGCGACTTCCGGATCGACGGTGCAGCGGTCGCAGGTGATTGCCGTGCCGCCGCCGATCGCCGATGGGGGCAGTTCGGGCTGATCACGTCCGGTCGGCCGCGGGCCAATCGATGGGGCCGGCGGCGAGCTTCGTGCCGAGTTGGAGAAACGCCCGAAAGGTTGCCTCGACTTCGGCCGGTGGCATGCGGCCGATGGTCAACAGCAAGGCGGCGGTGGCCCCTTTGCCGGCCAGGCGCTCGTCGGGCGGCACGGCCGGAAACTCGGGCGAGGCCAGGCTCGACCCGCTCCAGAAGGCCGCCATGCCAGGCCACGCGCCCGGCGAATCCAAGCCCGCCGCCTGCGCGGCTGCGAACGCCTCGCGGCCTAGATGATCGCTGGGAGCCGCGATCCAGCGCCGCGATGCAGCCATGGCTGCCAACTCCTTGGCGTCCAGCGGCACATGGCCTGCGTGGCCGATGCCCAACCAACACCACCACACCGCGGCGCGCTTGGGCAGCAAATGGGCCAGCACCCGAAGTGCGGCCGGAAAACTCCCGGGCTGCGACAGCTCGGCCAGCAATTCGGCAGGCGACTGGTTGTCGCGAGCCAGGCTTTTCGCCGCGGCGTCGAGCCCCAGATAGGCTGCCAGTTCCTTGGCCGTCGGTTCCACCTGAGTATCGGACGAGCCGACGACCGGCGTCGCCATTGCCACGCTCGGTCCGGCGGCGGGAGCGCCGTCGGTCGCGGCGGCCGGCTGTTTGCCGGTCTGCTCGACGCGAAACTTCGTCGAACCGGCTACGATTTCGTCGCCATCGATCAACACCGCGCCGGTCACGGTCTCGCCATTGACCAGAATACCCGGCGGAGTGGCCAGGCCGGTGAGATGGCAGCCGTCGCTAGCGCGGCGGATGGAAAAATGCACCGGCGCCATGAGCGGATCTTGCGGAAACGCATAGTCGGCCCACTCGGTCCGGCCGAAGCGCGCAATTTGGCCAGACGCCAAAAAGATTTTGCGGCCCGCCAGGCTTCCATTGATCACGTAAACGAGCATATCAATTGATCATCGTCATGCCGCCCTTGAGCGTCAGCGTGCCGTCGCCATTGACGGTCGTCGCAGGCGATTTGAACTCGGCGGTTGCCTGGCCCTCGACCGAGATCTGAGTCGCCTGGATCGTCACGCCATTGGTGTCGATCTTAATGCTGTTGCTGCCAACTTTCAATTCGATCGACTGACCGGCCGAGATGCTGCACGTGCCGCTGGTGATCGTGATCGACTGGTTGCCTTGCTTGATCGTCAACGTATCGTTACCGGCGTCGATCTCGACCGTGCGATTGCCTTGTTTGATGGTGTGGACATCATCGCTTTGATCGACCAGCACGGTGCGCGTGCCTTGCTTGACTTCCAGGGTGTGGTTGCCCTGGTCGATGGTCTCGGTGCGGTTACCGGTTTTGACCTCCAGGCTGTCGTTGCCGTTCTCGATGGTGATGGCGCGATTGTTGTAGATGTCGACGGTCTGGTCGCCGTTGCTCTTGGTATCGAAACCGACCTTGAGCGTGTCGTTGTTTCCCACGATCCGGTTGAAGTCGCGCTCGGCGTAGAAGTAGACTTCCTCCGAGCCCTTGAGATCTTCGAAACGCAGTTGGTTGAAAGTGGTGGCATCGCCGGATTTGCTGCTGCGCGTCAGGACGCCGCTTTGGGTCTTGTTGTCCGGCAGCGCGAGCGGCGGCGTGTTCTGGCCGTTGTAGACCGAACCAGTGATCAGCGGGCGGTCGGGATCGCCTTCGAGGAATTCGACCACGACTTCGTCGCCGATACGCGGGATCCACTGAAAGCCGAAGGATTTGCTGGCCCAAGGCTGGGCGACGCGGATCCAGCACGAACTATTTTGGTCGTTGGTGCCGACACGGTCCCAGTGAAACTGGACTTTAATGCGGGCCGTGGCCTCGGTGTAGATCTCCTCGCCCGAGGTGCCGGTGACGATCGCCGTTTGCGGTCCGCGGACGACGCTGCGCGGCGTGACCCGCGGCGGCCGAAAGGGCGTCGTCCGATCGACCGCAGTGAACGTGCAGTCAAACAGTCGCTCGCCTTTGACGGCCGGGATCGATTCGTAGGCGTTGAGGGCGAGCCGATAAGTGGCCGAAGTGACCAGGAATTGGACGCTGTCCTGGTCGGTCCAGGGCAAACCGCTGATCTTGAACAGATCGCCCACGGCCAGGCCCCGCACGTTGGCTTCGCCCTTGACGTAGGCGTCGCCGGCCCGCGCGCCCTGGTATTGCACGCCCGTATAATGCGTGCCGCCGTCGGCGTCCGCGTAGCCGCCGGGATAGTCGTAGACCTCGTACAGTCCGTTGCTGGCCGTTGCCGACGAGGCCGACAGATCCACGGTCGGCTGCGTGAAATCGAAATCCTGCAGCGAGTACTGGCCCGTTTGCACCTGCTGCAAATTCGACCAGCCGTACACGTGGTCCGGCCGCTGACGATCCTGCCCCAGAGGGTAATAATTCATCGGGCTGTAGGCGCCCGTCGGGTGCGAGCTGACGTCGTCGATCAGCACCAACGTGTGCGCGCCCTGCGCGTGCGTGAAGTAGTAGTAAATCCCCTCGCGCTCCATCAGCCGGCTGACGAAGTTGAAGGCCGTCTCGCGATACTGCACGCAATAGTCGACGGCCGCGTAGGTGCCGGTCAGATTGTCCGTAATGGCCGGGGCGCCGAGGTTGCTGAAGACCTGCTTGATGATGTCCGGAACGGTCATGCTCTGAAAAATGCGGCAGTCGGCGCTCAAATTCAGCAGCCATAGCCAGGGCCGCAGCGTGGCCTCGTAGTGCTGATAATTGCCCAGCGTGCCGATGTGCGCAAAACGAGTACACAGGCCATGAAAATAGCGCGTGCTGCCGTCGCCCAACGTCAGCGAAACGGTCACGCCGGCGCCGCCCAGCATCGACGACCCGTCCTGGCGGTCTTTGCTGAGCAGTTCCAGGTGATACTCGAAGGGTTGGCTCAGGCCGTCGGTGCCCGTCATCCGGTAAAAGAAGAGATTCGGATCCAGCGGCGTGCTGATGCCGATCAGCCGGGCAGTGGAGGACGGCGAAGGAGCGGACGAGGACGAGGACGACATACGCGAGAACTCCGCGGCTAGAGGTGGGCGCAAGTATAGCCACCGAGTCCGGGCGCGGCCAGCGCGATGCGCGGGCCAGACTCGACGGGTTGAGCGGGTTTGCGGGGCTTGATAAACTCCACGGGTCGTTGGTCCCCTCACGGTGCGAGGAGAAACCTCACATGCCGCAACTCGTGGTCTTGGGCGCGATGCTCAACTGTTCGTTTGGCGTGGCGCCGAGCAGCCTGGTCGTGCTGCCGGCCAATGCGGTCCAGGGCGTCAAGGTGCCCGCCGCCAACATCATGGATTCCAAGCCGATGGTCAACATCATGCCTTTCGGCATGTGCCAGTCGCTGGCGAATCCCACGGTCGCCGCGGCAACGGCAGCCGCACTGGGAGTGTTGACCCCGATGCCCTGCATTCCCGTGACCCCCGCACCCTGGACTCCCGGTTCGGCGACGGTGATGATCGCCAAGATGCCGGCCTTGAATAACACCAGCATGTGTACCTGCAATTGGGGCGGCGTGATCACGATCGCCAACCCCGGCGAGCAGACGATCACGGTTCCCTAGCGGCACGGTTCCCTAGCGGCACTGGTCCTCAGTGCAACAGCGGCGAGGTCGTGGCGGTCATGGACGCCTGGGTGGGCGCTAGCGTCGGCAGCGGTTCCGAGTCGGTATTCGAAGTCAGGGTGCCGCTGGCCGCGTCCTGGCCGCTTTGCACTTCCTGCTGGGGAGTTTCAACCGGCGCTGTTGAGTCCGGGGCGCTCGAGCCCGGCGAAGTCGAGCCGCTGGCGGCGCCCGCTGCCGGCGATTGCGGCAGAGCAGCCGGATCGAGCTTGAGCGTCGCCTGATTGGCGGCGGCACGGCTGGGGGTCGCATCGCTGCCGCCAGCCAGGGTGCGCGACGACTTATCGCCGGGGCTAAACGCATAGTTGATCCGGTCCCAAAGTTCGCGCGCGCCAGCCGTGCGCGAGCGCTTGTCGTCCAGGTTGATCTTCGGATTTCCGGCCACGACAATGTCGTTGTAGTCCAGCAGCGATCCCTTTTCCAAGTGGACGTTCTTGACTGCCACGGCATAGTCGATGACCGCGCGGGCGTAGCGGCTTTCGGCATCGGCGAGCCGCACCTGCGCGTACAACACGGCGTCGACCGGCACCTTGCCCGAGTCGAAGGCGGCTTGCGTGGCCGTGAGATGCTGGCCGGCCGCGAGGCGCCGGTTCATGTTGGTTTGTGCGGCGGCATAGGATCGATCCACTTCGCCCAACGCGTCGCTGATTTCGTGCAGGACTTCGCGCTCCTGCTCGTAGAGGATCGCGCGCTCGCGGGCCAGTTGCAGCTGCGAGTTGCGCACGGCGGCATTGCCACGGCGAAAGCCCAACGGGGCGGAGAATTCGAAGCCGATATGCCATTCCTGGTACTCGGTGGTGGCCAGATTGGAATATGCGGTCTGGGTGAGCGAATCGCCCATCAGGTCGTTGCCGAAGCCGCGCAGGCGGTAGCGGGCGATGGTGTCCAGCCGCGGCAGCAGGAAGTTGCGGCTGGCGATCAGCTCCATTTCGCGGCGCTTGATGAGCAGCCGCTGCTTGCGCAGCTCGGCGCGGCGTGCCAGCGCTTCGCGCTGCACCTGGTCCCAATCGAAAATGACTTTCGACAAGGCCGGTTCGTTGACCGGTCGCAGCAAGTCGCCGTCGTTGATCGGCAGCCCGATCATCAGTCGCAGCCGGCGTTCGGCCGTGTACACGCCGCCGCTGCGCGCAGCCCCCGACGCGGCCCGGAACCCGCTCAGCGCGTTCTGCACGTCTTCCTGGAAGCCGAAATACTGTTCGCGGGCCTGCGATTCTTTTTCCGCCTCGCCTCCGGCGCGGCCGGCCACGTACAAGGCGTGAATCCTGCGCCAGGTTTCCAAGGCCACGTCGCGCGCCGCGATCTTGGCGTTCAGATCCCGATACGCAAACTGCAAGTCCCAGTAAGCGTTTTCGATGTCGCTGACGAACGCGGGCAGCGCCTGCTCGAAATCGACCATGCTGATTTCGGTATTGAGCTTCGCCAGCACCACGCCATTGAAGATGCCGAGCGTCCCGTTGGGCCCCGCAATGCGATTGAACCGGGCGCCCGCTCCCTGCAAAATCGGCTGCCGGACTTCGGCTTCGAAGTTGGTATTCCAGGCGCTGGGGAATTGGTTGGCGGGCGCGTTGTTATCGTCGAAATCCGTGTTGTGCCGGAAAGTGAACGTGGCACCGGTGATCGATTGTTTGGAGATTTGCTTCTGAAAGACCATCAGGTGCTGCACGAAGTCGCGCGTGCCGCCGCCGAAAAAGCTGTTGTTCAACAGCCGGTGGTTGCCTTCCCAAAACGCGGTAGTCGACACGTTGGCATCGAACGCGCTGAGCGCGGCATCGACGCCAAAGCGCGGATCCGTCTCCACCAGGCCCGGCGTATGGATCGAACGGGTCGTGGACGGCGAGCGGAGCACCGTGCCGCCCAGGTCGCGCATCACGCGGGAGTTGCTCAATCCGATCTCCACGGCTTCCTGCAACGTGATATCGCGGTACTGAGGGGTCGCGCCTGACAGCGTCAGCGGCGCCACTTCGGGGGCCAACTGGTCGACGTCCGATTCGTTTTTGTCGATCGCCGTGTCCCGGGTCAGCAACGCGCGGTAGTGAGACTCGTTGCCTTCGTCGAAGAAAACGCTCTTCGACCGGCAGCCTGGCATTGCCAGCGCGGTCAACAGCGCGATCGTCGTGATGCCGAAGGCCGCCTTCATAACGCGGTCGATCCCAGGTCTAAACGGACGTGGCTGATGGTCGAACGATGTCGCTGCGTGTTCCCTGCGGCGATCCGACTCGCCGCCATCTGCTGGCGCCGGCAGTGCGCGCGCACGCTGCGGCGCGGCGGGGGTGCTCCCCCCGCGTGCTCTCTAAATCGGCCGAGAGAGCTTGACAATTTCGTTTTAATCGGAAAATCCAACCAAGATTGACTATTCACCGCAACCGCTAGATGTTGATGTTGCGGCGCTCGGCCAACACAGCAGCCGAACGGGGGTTTGGCAGCAGTCTGGGCCGTCCGCGGCGTGAACGCCAGCACCTCGCCATTCGGGGGCTGGTATACTGTGAACTTATGCTTTCCGACGCCGAGACCGACGCCACGCCACTGCCCGGCAAAGACTGGCAGCACATCGACGAAGTGCTGAGCGAGCTGGCGCGGCTTGCCGAATCGTCGTCGTCGTCGGAGGGTTTTTATCGCGAATTGCTGGCTCGCAGTATGCACGTGCTGGCAGCCATCGCCGGAGCGGTTTGGCTGCGCGGGGCCACCGGCGGCCTGCGCATGGTTTGTCAGTCGGGCTTTGACCGGATTGCGCTGGGCGATGTGCAGGTCTCGGCCGGCTGGCACGGCGAAGTCTTGAATGCGGCGTTGCAGGTCCGGCAGGGCTTTTGCGTGCCGCCTTCGATCGCCGAAACGGCACCCGGCGCCTTGGCGAATCCCACGCCGCAGTTGTTGATGGTTTCGCCGTTTGCGCTGGACGACACCGTATTCGGCGTCTTCGAGGTCTTTCAGCGGTCGGATTGCCCGCCCGAGTCGGTGGCCGGCGGCTTGCGATTTATGGCCGCGCTGGCTGAGGTTGCCGGCCATTTCGACCGGCATCAGCGGTTGCGCGAGGCGCGCGAGCGCGAAGCATTGTGGTCGCAGCTGCAGAACTTCGGTCTGCGCGTCCATCGCGGCCTGGATCTGGAAGCCGTGGCTGACGAGATTGCCAATGAAGGCCGGCCAATCGTCGGCTGCGATCGGCTCTCGGTGTTCGTCGGCGACGGCGGGCAAGCGCGGGCGGTTTCCGTCAGCGGCGTCGACGTCATCGACGGCCGAGCCGCGTCGGTGCAATTGCTCCAGCGGTTGGTGCAGGCCGTGCTGGTGATCGGTGAGCCGCTGTGGCATCCTCGGCCCGGCGAGAGCGATTCGCTGTTGCCGACCCAGTTGGAAGAGCGGCTCGAGGCGTACCTCGACCGGGCGCATGCCCGCTCCATCGGCATCTATCCCCTGGCAAGCGCGGCCTCGAACGATCGCGATCAGCCATCTCCGCCGCTAGGCGCACTGGTCGCCGAAGCGTTTACGGCGGAGTCCGATCTGGCGTTGTGGCCCCAGCGTCTGGCGGCGATCGCTCGGCCGAGCGAGCTGGCACTGGCCAACGCCCAACGCTTCGAGTCGATTCCGCTGGTGTCTCTGTGGCGGCGACTACGGCCGGCGGGCGGAAACGCCAGGCGGCGGCGCTGGATGCCGATGGCCGTGGCGGCCGTGGGTGGGCTGGTGTTGGCCGCTGTGCTCGCGCTGGTGCCGGTGCCATTTCGGATCGAGGCGCGGGGCGAATTGCGGCCCCGGCGGCAGGCCGAGATCTTTGCTCCCAACGACGGCATTGTCGCCGAAGTGGACGTCGAGCATGCCAGTTCCGTAACGGCCGGCCAGGTGCTGGCCGTGTTGCGCAAGCCGGAACTCGACCTCGAGTTCAGCCGCATCGTCGGCGAGGCCCAAACGGCCCGCAAGCGGCTGACGGCGGTGCAAGCGTCGCGCCTCGGCTCGTCATCGTCCGTAGACGAGCGGACCGAGCGCGGCAACCAGTTGACCGGCGAGGAAGAGGAACTGAAAGAGTTGATCCGCAGCCTGGAGCAACAGGACCGGGTGCTGCACCTCGAGCGCGAGCAATTGACGGTCCGCAGCCCCCTCGGCGGCCAGGTGCTGACCTGGGATCTCAAGCCGCTGTTGGAAGC
>DATCFX010001382.1:0-9097 GCA_036509275.1 Pirellulales bacterium
TTCGCTCCCTGGCGTGAACCAGGGCTCTATGCACACCGCGCGCCGCCGCAGGCCAGAAGCCATTACTGCCGTGGCAGGCAGCGATTAGCGATTTGCCAGCAAACCGACCACCTTGTAAAAATTGTGGGTAATACACAGCCCTTCCAGGGCTGGGTTTTGCCGGTCGCCGTTGCCTACTTCCGCCGTTTCGCTGCGGCTTTGCCGCAGCGAAATGGCGGAAGGTTTTCGCGGGCTGGTCACGGTCCCAGCCCTGGAAGGGCTGGGCTACGGAAAAAATGATAGTGGCATCCTCGTTTGCCTATCGTTGGCAATTGTTGATTGACCCATCGGCGCTCATCCGTGCCCCAGCAGATGCTGGACAATATACAGTTCAAGCCCTTCGTAATCGCGGGCGTCGCGATAGCGCTCGACTGCCGCCGCATCGACCGAGCGAACGAGCTCGACGAGGCTATGGAAAATCTGCATGCTGTTGGCCAGGTGCCGCGTTTCGTCGGCCTGTTTGGTGGTGCGCATGGCCTTGATGTCCAGGCCAATCACGCCGATGTCGTAAAATCCGGCGCGCTCCAGCACCCACACCTGGTTGAAGGCCCGGCGCAAATCGACCGAGCCGAACGTCTTGTCCTGGTCGTATTTCAGGCCGTTCTGGTCGTTGAGATGCACGCCCCAGAGCTTACCATGCCACAGGGCATAGGCCATGTCGTCCGAGGGATCGAGGCCGGCAAGAATGCTATGCGCGCTTTCGATTAGCACGCCGACTCGGGCCGGATCGGCCGTGCGGTAGCTCAAGCCCATGAAGTGGCCGACCGTGGGGCAATAGGCCTGGTCCATCGGCTCGTTGGGCTTCATTTCGCCCACGATGCGAATCGACCCGTCGTGCTCGAGCATGTCGTTGATCGCGTCCACCAGCCGGCCGACGGCCACGGCCGCGTCCTTGGCCTCGCGGATGTAAGTTCCCTCACGGGCCGGCCAGAGCACGATCAAGTCGACATCCAGCGAGCGGGCAATGTCGATCGCCCGCCGCGTGCGGTCGCGGGCATAGCGTCGCGCGGCCGCGCTATTGGCCGTGTAGGCCCCGTCGATCGTGCGCGGGTCTTCCCACAGACGCGGGGCGATGAACTCGGGCTTGAGCCCTTCGCTGTCGAGCATTCGCTTGACTTTCGCCACGCCGCGGGCCGTTTGGGTCGCGTCCCAATCGGCCGGCACCACGTCGTCGTCGTGCAACTGGATGTAGTCGAAGCCCAACTGCCGATAGGTTTTCACCTTTTTGGCGAAGGCCACTTCCTTGCGGACGACTGGGCCAAACGGGTCGGCCCCCTGCGAAATGTTCCACGGCCCGAAGCTGAAGCGGTATTTGCCGGCCGTTTTTGCCATGTTGCGGTGTTCTCGGGTGGTTTTGCGATGGAAGGCGGCCCCGCGCGGCCAGGCGCGAGCGAACTATCCTACTTGGCCAGCCAGCAAATTTGAACCGCCCCTACGATGGGGATACTGTCAGTTGTCCGTTGTCAGTTGTCAGTTGCCTGGGTTTTGCGCCCCGTCTTGCCGCTCCGCGAGCCCCCGGGGCCAGCCGCATGAGCTTGCCGCGGACTGCCCCACTGGCTAGCCTTACAAGTGGGCACTGGGGCGGCCCCCCACCCAAACATTTAGCAGCAGAGCGCAGCGAGAGCATGAGGCGAGTCGATCGCGTCGATCAGCATGGTTTTCCGATTCCGCCCGGCTTCGACGAGCAGCCGGACGCCCCGCCGCGCCCCAGGTCGGCAAGCCGCAAAGGCCGCTGGGTGATTTTGGCCCTGTTGGCCGCGGTGATTGCCTCGCTCGTGATCGAGTCGCCCTTGTCGACAACCGGCCGCCACTGGGCCGCCGGCTGGTTTGTCTCGCGGGCCGCGGGAAAAGCCGACCGCGGCGACCTGCCCGGTGCCATTTCGGAAATGGATTGGGCGATCTGGTGTCTGCCCGGCGTACCCAAGCTGTACGAGTTTCGCGGCGCCTGGCGGCTGCAGGCCAAGGACTTCGAGGGCAGCCTGGCCGATTACAGCCGGGCGATCGAGTTGAACCCCAAAGAGGTCCGCCCCTACCAAGGCCGCAGCCTGGTATTGCAGCGAATGGGCAAAACGCACGAGGCAATCAAGGATTTGAACCAGGTCATCAAACTTTCCGACCCACACAATCCGGTGCCGCTGAACGACCGGGCGTATTTCCGTGCCGTGGCCGGCATTGAATTGAAGGAGGGGCTGGCGGATATCGAACAGGCGATCAAGCTGGCCGACAAGGATAATTTCAATTTCATCGATACACGCGGCTGGATCCGCTTTCGGATGGGCGACTTGCCAGGCGCGCTCGAGGATTTGAATCGAGCCATCGCGCTGGGCGAAAAGGATCGTCAGCGCGAGCTGGATTTCCTGGCCGGGCATCAGCAGCAACGCTGGTTCGTTGAGCGCAGCGAACGCGAATGGGAAAGAAACCTGGCCGTCATGTATCATCATCGCGGCGAGATCTACCAGAAGCTGGGCAAGTCTCGACAGGCTTCGGCCGACCTCGCGCGCGGCGACAAGCTGGGCTACAACCCGGCCGAAGGCGTGTTTTGAAGTAGACGCAGCGCGGTTCCGCGGCAAGCTCGGGCGACCACACGGAAGGACTCGCCAACAGTGAACGGACTCGATCGGCCTTCGCCTGCCGAACTCGCCAAGGCGAGCGCTCAAGTCAGTTGGCAAGTCCTGCCCGGCTGGCGCGAACTGCTGCTCGGCCCGCACGGCCTCCGGCTGGCCGAATGGCTCACCAGCGGCCGGGCCCAGATCGTCAAGCACGGGCTGCGGCGCACGGTCTATCGCGTGGACCTGCCCGAACGCAGCGTGTTTCTCAAGCACTACCGCTGCCCGGATCTGGCCGATGCGGGCCGCCACCTGCTGCGCGGCAGTGCGTCGCGCCGCGAATATCGCAAGGCGATCGAGCTGGCACGCCGCCAGGTGCCCACGATCCGGCCGGTGGCCGTGGGTGAACTGCACCGCTCGGGACTGGTGGCCGACAATTTTCTGATCACCGAGGCGATTCCCAACGCCCAATCGCTACACGCATACGCGGGCGACACGCTGCCCGGCTTGCCGCCGGATCAGCAGCATCGGCTGCGGCGCAAGCTTGCGCGGGCGCTGGCCCGATTGTGCGCCGCCGCGCACGAAGCCGGGGTCTTTCATGACGACTTTCACGGCGGCAACGTGCTGGTGCGGCTCGATACCTGCCACGGACAGGCCGGCGACCCGCGCCTGCCCGAGTTGTATCTGGTCGATTTGCCGGGCATTCGCTTTTCCGGTCCGCTCAACTGGCGTCGCAGCCGGCAGAGCCTGACGATGCTCAGCTCCGACTGGGGCGACAAGGTGTCGCGCAGCCAGCGCTGGCTGTTTTGGTGTACGTATCTGGCCGAGCGCAGCGGCCAACTGGTCCGCGACCGCCGGGCCGGCGCCCGACACCTGGCCCGGCTGACGCGCGATTATGCCTGCCGGCTGATGCGCGGACGTGCCAAGCGGGCGCTGCGGACCAATCGTGATTTCTACTGCCTGCACACCTTGGCCGGCCGCGGACACGCCGTGGCCCAAGTAGCACCGCCAGACCTGGTGCGGCTCCTGGAAGACCCCGAGCGGCCGCTGCGCGAAGCCAGCCACGCGCTCGCCCCGCGCCCGCAAGCCGGCGCCACGGTGAAGACCGAACTGCCGGTGTCGGGCCAGCCGATGCCGGTGGTTTACGAGTGCTGGCGGCAGCGCGCGTGGTGGTATGCGCTCGTGCGGCCGCTGGGCCGCAGCCGCGCCCTCGAGGCCTGGCATCACGGTCACGCGCTGCTCGAACGCGGCATCGGCACGCCCCGGCCGCTGGCCGCCTGCCTTTCGCGGGCGTCGGCCCGACAGAGCCGCGCGTTTCTCGTCAGCGAATGGGTCGACGGCGCCTGCACGCTGGCGCAGCTGCTCGAACACGTCGAGCAGCCCGGGGGGCAGCTTGCGCCGGCTCACGCCCGGCGGCTGGCCCGAGCGCTCGGAGGTCTGCTGGGCCGATTGCACGCCTGGCGGATCATGCTCGATGGGCTGTCACCAGCCGACTTGCTGGTCGTCGGCCAGGCGGAAGCCACGGAAGTCTGGGTGCTCAACACGCTGGCCGTCCGCTTCGTGCGCAAACTTTCGCCGGCAGAACAACTGCGGCAGTTAGCCCAGCTTTTGCACGACCTGGGCGGCCGGACCTGTGTCACGCGGTCTCAGTGCCGGCGATTCCTGCAGGAATATCGCCGCGAACTGGGCGAAAGCCGATCGCAAGAGCGGCTGTGGTGGAAGCGGATCGGAAATGCGGAGGTATGAATGATGAATGATGAATGATGAATGATGAATGAAAAAGACGAGCGCGGCACGATTTGCCGCTGTCCGGCATTCATCATTCAGCATTCCTACTTCATCATTCAGCATTCCTACTTCATCATTTCCTAATTCCTACTTCATCATTTCCTAGCTGACCATTTCTTCCGGCTGCAACAGCGGCTCGGCCTGTTTGCCGTCGTGCCGGCCCACGCGGTTGCGGCCACAACTCTTGGCCAGGTAGAGGGCCGCATCGGCCCGCCGCAGTAGATCCTCGGCACTCTCGCTGTCCAGGGCTTCGGCCACGCCGACGCTGACCGTCAGCGAGAGCTTCCGTTCGATCGCTTGCCGGATCCGCTCGCCGAAGACGCAGGCACCGCTCAATTCGGTCTGCGGCATTAGCACGACGAACTCTTCGCCGCCGTAACGCGTGACGATGTCGGTCTCGCGGGCCGTGTCGTCCATGAGTTTGGCCACCGCTTGCAGCACCTGGTCGCCGGCCACGTGGCCGCGCTGATCGTTGACGCTCTTGAAATGATCGATGTCGACGATCGCAATCGAAAAGATTACTTCGTAACGATGCTTCATCGCGGTCAGCGATGCCAGGGCGTCGTCCATCGCCCGGCGATTGCTGACGCCGGTCAGCGGATCGGTGCGGACCTCCGTGAAGCTCATCAACTGGCTGCTCTGCTGCCGAATCTGGTCGTACGCCTGGGCAATATGCGCGGCCAATTGCATCGTCGGCCCGAGAATCGACTCCGCCTCGCGGCACAGTTCTTTCCACGCGGCTTCGCTCCGGTCGGCGCCGAGCACGCTGACGCGGTTTTTGAAGCGGGCGACGCTCGAATGGTGGCGCGCCAGGCTCTTGCGCACTTCCTGGGTGATCCGCTCCAGGTCGCGGGCGATCGCTCGGGCCCGCTTCAGTTCGCGGCGCGAATGCTGATCGTTCTCGGCCGCCAGAAACCGTTGGCGGCGGCCGACGAAATAGCCAATCACTGCCACCACCGCCAAGGCGACGGTGCCGGGCAAGTGCAACTGCGTTAGATCAAAGCCAAACAGGACGGGCACGCTCGATCCCCTTCATCCACTTCAATCCGCCACCGCTAGTTTTTGAAGCATACGTTGCTTTTGGCGCTCATGGCGGGAGCGCCGGGCTGCCAGGTGAGCCCCGTCGGAGACGCCGTGCCCCCGAGAATCGATACCGTCGGCCTCTTGCGCTCCAGCCCTCAGTTGCGAGCCCGCCCGAGCCCGGTCATGCACAAGTATCCAAACACGACCACCAACAACAGCACGAACAGCCAGTGTTTTGGGCTAAAACGGTCGACCCAGGCCAGCACCGAGTTGACGGCATGCATGACGTAATGCACGGCCCACCATTGTTAGGGGAGAGCATAGAAGTACCTGACAAGCTTACGTCGCATTCGGCCGGCGTGTCGGCCAATGCGGGGGCTGTGGGGCCCGTTTTTTGCACGCCGAAATCGCCGGCAGGGTTCGAGCCAAGGGGAGTGCGGTTGCGAGACGGCCGATGGGCGATATAATCCAAGGCTTCCAGCGTTTTTTTGGGGCCGTAGCTCAATTGGTTAGAGTACCGGACTGTCGATCCGGTGGTTGCGGGTTCGAGCCCCGTCGGCCTCGCTGGTTATAAAAGCCCTTGAAGCCCGCCCGGCTTTGAGGGCTTTTTTTGTCTGAATCTCCCACCGGGGGGTAGGGCCATGTGTTTTTCGGCCGAGGCCAGTTTCATTAGTGGCGGCCTGATCGGACTGATCGGCGGGGCCACGCTCCCGAAGGTCCGCTACAAAGCCGAATGGTTGTTCGCCTCGATGCCGTTGTGGTTTGCCCTGCACCAGTTCGAGGAGGGGTTAATCTGGCTCTCGTTGGAAGACCACCTGCCTTCGGCCGTGGGCGCGTGGGCCAAGTGGTTCTACATCGTCTATGCCCACGCGCTGTTGCCGACCTTCAGTCCGCTGATGATCCTGTTGATCGAGCCGGGCCGCATCCGGCGCCGGCTGTTGGGCGTGCTGGTGGTGATCGGACTGGCGCTCAGTAGTTTCGCCTGCTGGTCGTTCAGCCGCGCGCCGATTGAGGACGACATCGTCAATCACAGCATCCAGTACCAGGATTACATTTCCGGCAACGCCTGGTTTGCCACGCTGTATATCATCACCACCTGCGTGCCGCTGTTTCTATCCAGCTACCGTTGGATCATCTTTTTCGGCGTGGTGAACCTGCTGGGATTGCTGGTCACGGCGCTGTTCAAGAAGCTGGCGTTCACTTCCGTCTGGTGCGCCTTTGCCGCGGTGGCCAGCGTGTTCGTCTACATGCACTTTCAGCGGTTGCGGCGCGTCGAGGCCACGACCGGCGACGGCGCGGCGGCCCAGGGCTGGCAACTCACATAGCGATCGCGTTTTGCACGCATCGCCTGCCCAAGAGATTCAGGGACGCGGCTCGTTCTACTTCGAGCCGCATTGCCTCTTCTCCGCAGCCGCGTCGCTGGCTTGAGCAGGTCAACGCCGTGCAAACCGAAGCCAAAGCAGTTGAACAGAAGGGCGCGAAGGTCGCTAAGGATCGGCCGAAAAATAACTTCCGTTTTTCTCGGCCCCTCACCTGCCTCTCCCGCAAGGGGAGAGGGGGCTAGCGAAGAAGTTATTTTTCGGCCGACCCTAAGTCTAAGCAGGCAAGGAAGAAATGAAGAAAAAAGGCGAGCAGTAGGGCCGCTGGCGCTGGGGTGTGGATCGACACTTTTCTTCTGGCTTCGCGCTCTTCGCGAGCTTCTGTTCAAAATGAATTAAAACTGGCGCGGGCCGTTGCGCCCCGGCGGCACCCTGACCTGGCCGCAGGGCCCGGGGGCTGCAAAATCGGCCCAAGTGGAATTGGCCATCCCGTGCCGTTATGAGTGGGCCCTTGAGACGCTGTTTTTGCTTGTACCACGCTCGGAGGCTGACAAGGATCGAGGAATACCCCCGTCTTTTGCACTTCTGCACTTCCGCCGAAACGAGCCCTCGATCATGCCCGACACCGCCGCCCGCGTGCTCCAACCTGAAGACGCCTTGGCAGTTCGTCGACTGCTCGCAGCCAAAATGCTCAGTATCGCCGCCCACTACTATGCCGGTGCGCTGGGCTGCAGCCTGCCCGAAGCGCATAGCTGGGTTGCCGAGGCGTCGGCCACGATGCGTAATGGCCAGGCATTGCCTGGGCAAGTACATTGAGACGCTTCCGTCGCTCGACGGTTAGGATCGACCGAAAAATAACTTCTCCGCAACTCCTCTCCCCTTGTGGGAGAGGGCAGGGTGAGGGGCCGGGAAAAACCGAAGTTATTTTTCGGCCGATCCTTATGCTTTAAAAGCTCATCAGAAGCGCTGCGACTGGCAGGGCCTCGATCTCATTTGCGCCCGATCGGCGTCACTCCTAGCGGCGTCTGATTCCTCGCCGCTCTTTCACTGACCGGACTGGCCTGATCGGCCGAGAATCCGCACCGGTCGCCGCCCGGCAGCGTCGGAGCCGCACGTTCTCGCACGGCGGGATATTGAATCCAGTGGCGAAAGTCGCATACTACTGCCAGCGCTGCCACTGCGCCGGCTGAGCGGCGGTGGCTTTCCTGGCACTTTTTCAGGCCCGGCCACGCACGCACGGGCGTCGGCAGGCTGCCTGAAAACACGCATTTCAAAATAAGAATGTCAACAAGGAACCCATCCATGTCCCGAGCCGGAGCCGTAGTTTTCAAAGGCCAGCCGATGACGCTCGTAGGCGACGAAGTGAAGGCCGGCCAGCCGGCTCCCGACTTCACGCTGCACACGTTTCGAGATGGGCAGATGCAGGCCATCCGCCCGGCCGACCTGCGCGGCAAGCCCACGATCATCAGCGTCGTGCCCTCGTTGGATACGCCGGTCTGCCAGGTGCAGACCAAGAAGTTCAACGAGCACTTGGGCAAGCTGGGCGACAAGATCCATGCCTTGACCGTGAGCCTGGACTTACCGTTTGCGATGAACCGCTTTTGCGGCGCGGAAAAGATCACGCATCTCGTCTCGGCCAGCGACTACCAGGACCGCAGCTTCGGCCGGAACTGGGGCATGCTGATCGACGAGTTGAAAATTCTGGCCCGCGGCACCTTCGTGCTGGACGCGTCCGGCAAAGTGGTTTACGCCGAAACGGTCAAGGAGATCGGCCACGAACCGAACTACGAGGCCGCCCTGGCCGCGCTCGAGCCGCTGGTGAATTAGCAACCTCGACCGCCGGCTGGTTTTTCACTTTTCACTTTTCACTCATCCGAGCGCACCATGAGCCAAGACACCCGGGCTTACTTGGGAGAATTCATCGGCACGTTCACGCTGGTTTTCATCGGCACGGCGGTGGCCACGCTTAGCGGGATGCACCAGGCCCCTTGGGGCGAGACTCGCTGGATTGCGATCTCGATGGCTTTCGGTTTCACGTTGATGGTCCTGGTCTGGGTTCTCGGCCCGGTGTCGGGCTGCCACGTCAACCCGGCCGTGTCGATCCCCATGGCGCTGGCGGGGCGGATGCGGGCTGCGCTGCTGCCCGGATACCTAATTGCCCAGTTCCTAGGCGGACTTCTGGCGAGCCTGCTGCTGTGGGGCATCATGTTGGGCCTGCCGAATTACGAACCGATCGACGGACTAGTACTACAGCGCTAAGTTGAGCTTGGTGATGTGCGGCGATTGCGGCATATTCTCTGCGGGGGGAGTTTTGTTTCCTGCGTAGGAGTGCCGGGCATGGATGCCGCCGAGATTCGTTCGTTGCAGCCGCGGTTGCGGAAG
>DATCFX010001383.1:0-7242 GCA_036509275.1 Pirellulales bacterium
CGCTGCGGAGCGGCGATCTCGGCCGCGCGGGCCGGCTGCTGCACAACGCCCTGACCGACGCGGCCGAGCAGCTTTCGACCTGGATCGGACGCTTGAAACACGAGTTTGCCGCGGCCGGCTGTCTGGGGCATCAGATGAGCGGCAGCGGGACGAGCTATTTCGGTCTGTGTCGACACGCGCGTCATGCCCGGCGCCTCGCGGCCGCTTTGCGCAGCCGCGGCATCGCGCAGGTTCAAGCCGTCGCGGGGTGTTTCTGATTGTTGGCTCCAGTGGAAGGAGATACGGCCGTGGAAATCACTGAGATTCGCATCAAACTGATGGAAGAGGCCGGCGAGCGGTTGCAAGCGTTCTGCTCGATCACGTTCGACGATTGCTTCGTCATTCGCGACTTGAAGATCATCGAGGGCACCAGCGGGCCGTTCGTGGCCATGCCCAGCCGCAAGCTCACGGGCCACTGTCCCGGCTGCGGCTGCAAGAATCATCTGCGCGCCGCGTATTGCAATCAGTGTGGCGGCCGCTTGAAGGAGGATCGCGCAGCCCGCGACGAAGACGGCCGTGCCAAGCTCTATGCCGACATTGCGCACCCCATCAACTCCACCTGCCGCGAGATGATTCAAGAGCGCGTGATCCAATCGTTCCACGCCGAGATCGAGCGTTCGCGCCTGCCGGGCTACGTCTCCAGCTACGACGACTTCGACGAAGACATCGCGCCGGCTCCGCGCGGCGAGCGCAAGCCCAGGCGGACCGCCGAGCCGCATCCGACACATGCGCACTCGGCCCACGCGCATCCGGCCCCGGCGCACGCGGCTCCTGCGCGACTGGCCGAGCCGCAGCCGGCCGCGCTAAGTCCACCGGCGGTGGCGATCGAGGCCAAGCTCGAGCCCGCCGCGACCGAGCCGCGTGCGCCGCACAAAGTGCCGGCGCCACACAGCCAGCCCCGCCACGCCGAAGCGGCCAAAGACAGCTTCGGCGCCGGCATTCTGTAGCCCCGGCGGAAGGGCCAGCGTGCGTCAAGGGCCTTCGGCCTGCAGGAACCGGCATCGGACGCACGGTTCGTTGCCAGGTGAAGTTTCTGGTTTATCGAGCAAGGTCATGCTAGGCTAGTTTCCATGGAACTCCATCTATCACAACAAAGCGAACAGTATTTAGAACAACTGGTTTCCGGCGGGCTTTATCCTTCCACTGTGGCGGCGTTGGAGGCTGCCGTGGCCGCGCTGCGCGAGAAGAAGGACGAGCAAGTTCCACTCGTATGCGAAGAGCACCGGGCGGCCGTAGAACAGGGCCTCGCCTCAGCCGAAGCCGGGCTGGCGCGCCCGATGCTCCCTGCCGATTGGGCGCGGCTGCGGCAAATTGCACACGATGTTGCGTCGGGCAATAAGTCGACCAATGCATGATGCGAAGTTTACGTCGCACTCCCGAGGCTGAGCGCGATATCGAGCAAATTGTCCGCTACCTCGCACAGGACAATCTCCCCGCGGCATTAGCCTGGCTCGATAAATTGGAATTGGTCTTCAGCTTGTTCTTGACGCAGCCCGAAATAGGGCAACGCCGTTGGAGTCCCCGTTACGGCGACTTGCGCAGGCATGCGCACGGCAATTACATTGTCTACTACAAGCTGACTCCTGATATTTTGCAGATCGTTCGGGTGCTGCATGGAGCACGTGATCAGGGGCGGCTGGTCTAAGCGAGCATCGTTTACAGGGTGAATCACATGTCAGAACAGCAAGACGCGGGCGGCAGCACGCTCAATCGCCGGGCGGCCATTAGCGCGGCGCTGGCCGCCGCGGGCGGAGCGGCCGCCTTCGGAGCGCCGGCCTCCGCGGCCCCTGCGCCAAAATCGAAATCCGACCCAGACACGCCGCGCTACGACTTCAAAAAGTCGATCAACCTCTGGGCGTTTCCCTATCCCGATCGGATGAGCCTCGAGCAGTGTCTGCAACTGGCCAAAGACGCCGGCTTCGACGGTATCGAACTGAACTACGATCTCGACAACGATCTTTCGCCCAAGGCCGGCAGTAAGGAACTGCATGCGATCCGCCGCCTGGCCGAACAGATCGGCATTGCCATCAGCGGCGTGTGCTCGTTCCTGTTCTGGCCCTTTCCGCTCACGGCCAACGACCCGGCCAAACGCGCCCGCGCCCTGGAACTGGCCGGCCTGATGACACAGGCCGCGCATGAGTTGGGCACCGACAATCTGCTGGTCGTCCCCGGTGCCGTGTGCATCCCCTGGCGAACCGATTACGAGCCGGTGGCCAACGACATTTGCGACCGCCGTGCCCGCGAGGCGATCGGCCGGCTGCTGCCGCAGGCCGAGAAGCTGGGCGTGAGCCTGAACATCGAAAACATTTTCTTCAACGGCTATTTGCTGAGCCCGGGCGAAATGATCGATTTCGTCGACAGCTTTCACAGCGAGCGGGTGCGCGTCCACTTCGATACCGGCAACATCATGTTGTTCCAGTATCCCGAGCACTGGATCCGCATTCTGGGTCCACGGATCAAGAACATGCACCTCAAAGAATTCACCAAGAAGGGGACCGATCATTCGCTCGAGTCGTTCCGCCCGCTGCTGGACGGCACGACCGACTGGCCGGCCGTGCTCGAGGCTTGCCAGTCGACCGGCTACCGCGGGTATCTCACGTTCGAATACTTCCACCCCTATCCGCACTTCCCCGAGGCGCTGATCCATCAGACCTCCGACTCGCTCGACCGCATGCTGGGCCGCAAATAAAAGCCCCCCGGGCCGCCGCGGGCACGGCTGTTGATTTTCCAAAACCGCGGCGACGATCGCTTGATTAGTCCGACGGTTGGGGTTATCAAACTAATGCCGCTTCCACACTAGGAGAGTTTCGCGCCACGAATTGGGTGCCATGCCCACGACGCGTGGGCATGGCACCCACGCAACCCGGAAAGTCTCCGACTGAAATCGGCACGAGCTCCGCTTGCCTCGCGCTACGACCAGCCTCGCCTTACCCCGCCTGCAAAGTTGGAGAATCCCACGCCATGCGTGTTGCATGCCCGCCGCTGTGTGCCGCGATCGTTTTGGTCGGCTGCGTTTGCTCGGCCGAGGAATTTCGGCCGCTGTTCAACGGCCACGATCTGACCGGTTGGAAGGTGATCACCGCCCCGGCTTACGGCGGTTATACCGAACATTGGAAAATCGTGAACGGATTGCTAACGTGCAGTCCCGGCGGCAATTGGCTGGCCGCCGACGGCGAGTACGAGAATTTCGAGATCAAGCTCGAGTTCCGCCTGGCCCGCGGCGGCAATAGCGGCGTGCTGCTGCGCTGCCCGCTGGATGGCCATCCTTCCGTCGACGGCATGGAAATTCAACTGCTCGACGACCCGGCCCCGCAATACGCCGAGCTCAAGCCGTATCAGTATTGCGGCAGCTTGTACGGCGTCGAACCTGCCAAGCGCGGGGCCACCAGGCCGGCCGGACAATGGCAATCGATGACCGTGCTCTGCGACGGCACGCACGTCCGCGTCACGCTCAACGACACGGTCGTCGTGGATACCGACACCTCCCAGCACGCCGATAAGCTGGCCGAGCATCCCGGCCTCAAGCGGACGCGCGGCCACGTCGGGCTGCAATACCACAGCACGCAGGTCGCGTTCCGCAACGTAGCCATCCGCGAGTTGCCCGTCGGCAAGCAAACCTCCACCGCTGCCGAGCCCGCGGCCGAAAAAATGCCCGGCATCGAGCAATCGCTCGTGGTCTCCGGCCAGGGCTATTTTCCGGTGGCCTTGCGTTTGGCCGATGGCCGCATCGCCGTCGTGCTGCGTGGCGGGGCGCCGCACCTGGGCATCAAGGGTCGGCTCGACATGGTGTTTTCCAGCGACGAGGGCCGGAGTTGGACCCCGCCCAGCGTCGTCGTCGATTCGCCGGCCGACGATCGCAATCCGGCCTTCGGCCAGGCGGCCGACGGCGCGCTGGTCGTCGGCTTTTGGCGCACCGAGACGTACGACGAAAACGGCAAGTGGGAGGTCAAATCCAAACGGCCCATGAGCACCTGGGTCACCCGTTCGATCGACGGCGGCCAGAGCTGGCAACAGCCCACGCAGATCGACGTGAGCGATATCGGCCTGGGCAGCCCGTACGGCCGGATCGTCACGATGCCCGATGGCGCGATGTTGATGGCCATTTACGGCGGCACTGCCCGTCACGGCGACACTGGGGCCGGCGACGGTCGGCCATTGGATCCCTATCGGAATCACAGTTACGTGTATCGATCCACCGACAACGGCCGTTCATGGTCGCGGATTGCAGAGATTGGCGACAATCGGTTGCAACAGTTGAACGAAACGTCGCTGCTGCTTCTGCCCGGCGGCAAGCTGTTGGCCGCAGTCCGGTCGCGCGGCGGCGACGTGTATCTGGCCGATAGCAGCGACGGCGGCAGAACCTGGTCGAGCACGACGCAGATCACGCCCGCCAAAGTTCACCCGGCCGACTTGTGCCTGCTGGCCGATGGCCGCGTGCTGATGACGGTCGGCGATCGCTTGCAGGATTATGGCGTGCGGGCGATGGTGGCCGCCGCGGGCGAGACACCCCAGTGGGACCGGCGCCGCGTGCTGGTCGACGATTCGATCAGCGCCGACTGCGGATATCCAAGCAGCGTTCTCCTGCGCGACGGCCGCGTGCTGACCGTGTACTACTCCACCGCCGAGCGCGACCATCGCGATTGGGGCGTCCACTGCGGGGCCGTGATTTATCGCCCTTGATCGATCGACCGTGATCGACGCCGCGGCTCAACCAACCCTGCGATTAATCCTTGCACGCAACGCAAACCTCTGAAGGATGACACACTATGAAAAACCGCTCGCTCAATCGCCGCGCATTTCTGGCCCGCTCCGGTGGCGTGGCTCTGCTGGCCGGCGGATTTCACGTCAATCCCCTGCGGGCTGCCGACAGCAGCTCGCCCAACGAAAAACTGAACATCGCTTGCGTGGGTGCCGGCAACAAGGGCTGGCACAACATCAGCCAACTCACGAGCCAGAATATCGTTGCGCTCTGCGACGTCGACAGCAAGTACCTGGACAAGGCTGCCCAGAGTTTTCCAAAAGCCGCCCACTATCGCGACTATCGCCGGCTGCTGGATGGCAGCCACAAGGACTTCGATGCCGTGGTGGTCTCGACGGCCGATCACACGCACGCGCCGGCCACCTCGATCGCTCTGGATCTAGGCAAGCACGTGTACTGCGAAAAGCCGCTGACGCACACGGTGGCCGAAGCCCGCGCCATCGCGCAACTCGCGGCCCGCCGCAAAGTGGCCACGCAGATGGGCACGCAGGTTCACGCCAGCAACAACTATCGCCGCGTCGTCGAAGTGATCGCCGCCGGCACGATTGGGCCGGTGGCTGAAGTCTACTCCTGGTGCAACAAAGGCTGGTCAGGCGGCAAGTACGCCGCACCCCAGCCCGCGCCGGCCAACTTGGATTGGGATCTATGGCTGGGCCCCGCGGCCACGCACCCTTATTCGCCCAACATTCATCCGGCCAACTGGCGGCGTTTCTGGAACTATGGCTCCGGCACGCTCGGCGACATGGCCTGCCACGTGATGGACTTGCCCTTCTGGGCACTGGAATTGCGCCATCCGCAGTCGGTTCGCGCCGAGGGGCCATCGCCCGACGCGGTTGGCACGCCCGCTTGGACGAAAATCGAATACGCCTTTGCCGCTCGCGGCAAGCATCCGGCCGCGCGGTTGTTCTGGTCGGACGGCAACGAGCATTTCGATCTGGTCAAGCAGACCCGCGACCGCTCCGGCAAGCCGCTCTCGAGCTGGGGCCTGGGCATCCTGTTCGTCGGCAAGCAGGGCATGCTGGCCGCCGACTATGGCCGGCTGCAACTGCTGCCGCAGGACAAATTCCAGGACTTCCGGCCGCCGGAGCCGACCATTCCGAACTCGATCGGCCACTGGAATGAATGGGTCGCGGCCTGCAAGACCGGCAGCCCCACCTCGTGCAACTTCGACTATTCCGGCGCGCTGACCGAGGCGGTGCTCCTGGGCGCCGTCGCCTATCGGGCCGGCCGTCCCCTGGACTGGGACGCCCAGCGGCTGGTAGCCACCAATTGCCCCGACGCCGAGCAGTACGTTCATAAGACCTATCGCCCCGGCTTCGAAGTCGTCGGACTGAAATCATAAAGCCGCGACCGCCGGTCGCGGGCTGGATTTCCGCCAGCGCGCCAAGACTTTTCGCTCGCGGCGGGGTTTAATGAGTGTCAGGGGCTGCAAGTTTGTGGTGGGGGGCCGCCGTGTAAGCGCACTGGCCTTGCTGCCGAAACCTACACACGGGGGGTTCAGCTATGCCGCATCGCCAATTTCTTGCCGCCGCTGTCGCCATGTGCCTGTTGTCCGGTGCGGCTATGACAAGTGCCCAGGCTCAGACAGGCCGCAAGCTAGGCCAAGGAAAAGTGCCGCCGCAGTTCCTTCAGAATTTTGATGCCAACGGCAACGGCAAGCTCGATCCCGACGAGCAGCAGGCCGCCACGAAGTATTTGCAGCAAATGCAGCAGCAGATCCAAGCCACCGGCGGCCAGGCTGCTGGTGGCCAGGGTGCCGGCGGGCTGGGCGCGGGCGGGCGGCCGGGAGCGGGGCGGGGTCCTGGCGGCCAGATGGGAACCGGCGGCGGCCAGGGTTTCGGCATGATGAGCCCGCAGATGCAGCAGCAACTGTTGCAGAAGTTCGATGCCAATGGCAACGGCCAGTTCGATCCTGTCGAGCAGCAAGCCGCCATGAAATTCGTACAGCAAATGCAGGGCGGCGGGCAGGGCATGGGCGGCCGGCGAGGCCCCGGCGGCCAGATGGGCCCCGGCGGGCGGATGGGAGCTGGCGGCCCGGGTTCGGGGATGATGAACCCGCAAATGCAGCAACAACTTTTGCAGAAGTTCGATGCCAACGGCAATGGCCAACTCGATCCCAGCGAGCAGCAAGCCGCCATGCAGTACGTGCAGCAAATGCAGGCCGCGGGTGGTCAGGGCGGCGGCATGCGGCCGGGAGCGGGTCGGGGGCCAGGCGGCGCTGGGCGGCCAGGTGCCGGCGGCCCGGGCGGACAGGCCGGCGGAATGAACCCGCAAATGCAGCAGCAACTGCTCCAGAATTTCGACGCCAACGGCAACGGCCGGCTCGATCCCAGCGAGCAGCAGGCCGCCATGCAGTACGTGCAGCAAATGCAGCAACAGCTACAAGCCGCCGGCGGCGCTGCCGGCGCCGGCGCCGGCGCTGGTGCCAAGAAGTAGACGGCGGG
>DATCFX010001384.1:0-5638 GCA_036509275.1 Pirellulales bacterium
CTACCAACACTTCCTCGGCCCGGCCGTGCCGCGCTTCGACCGGCAAGGCCAGGCGGCGGACGATATCGTCCAAAACCCGCGCCTTTTTTGCCATCGACTCGCAAAGCGTGACGTGTAGATCCGGGCGCAAGATCGCCAGCACCGCGCCGGGCACACCGCCGCCGCTGCCCACGTCCAGTACGCGCTCGCCTTCCGCCAACGGCGCAGCCAGCGCCAGGCAATCGACCACGTCGCGGCTGGCGAACAGATCGTAGTCGGTGTGGCGCGTCAGGTTCAGTTTCGCGTTCCACTCCCAGAGCAGCCGGGCGTAGTCGTCCAGTTGTTGCACCTGCGCCGGCGGCAACGCAATCTGCTGCGCTTCCAGCGCAGCGGCCAATGATGACGAAATCGGCGGCGAGGGGTCGGACATACGATTGTGGGCGAGCTTGGAGAATGAGCCGGGTCTATTCGATGGTCGGGCGGTAGCTGGCCACTTCGATGTGGTGGCCGTCGGGATCGCGAAAAAACAACTGTTTCAAGCCGGTGCCGGTTTGAAGATTGACGCGAAACGCAATCCCGCGCTCGGCCAATGCCCGCTCGACGGCTGCGACGTCGGGGGACGCAAACGCGATGTGATGAGCCCGCGTAAAGATCGGGCCGGTCGGGTCGTGTTGTTGTTCGTCGACGATCAGATGGATTTGCAGACCGTAGTTCCAGAGCCACGCCCCGCCAAAATGGAACGGCGGCCGCGGAATCTCGCGAAAGCCCAGCAGGTCGCAATAGAACGCCCGGCTCTCGTCCAGGCGTTTGGTCAGCACGGCGATGTGGTGCAGACCTGTGAGCGGTAGCGGCACGCGGCGTTTCCTTCTTTAGCTAGCAGGGACGGTTCCGCGATTTTCGCCCAATTCACGCTGCCGTAAAGGGGGCAAAGAGGCTCCGGTTGTATTGATTTTGTCGATTATCCCGATTGTTCGGCCGATAAAAACCTCGGGGGCCGAATATTCAATTGTCTTGTCTTCGCATCAATCGGAAAGGAAGCCGGCCGATGAACAACGCCTTACGTGCCGCTCTCGTGGTGCTGATGGGCATCGGCAGCGTCGGCTGCTGCTGCCAACGCTGGAATAATAGTTGCTCTAGCGGCTGCAATGACTGCTGCAACAGCGGATGTGGTGGCGGCTGCAATGGCGGTTGCAATCGCAGTTGGTGGTTGTGGCGCCCGTTCTGCTGTGCGGGCTGCGGTCAACGGTCGCATCTCGATTGGTGGCAGAATCCGCCGCCGTGCTGCAACACGTGCGATCAATGCGGCCAGTTCCACGGCCAGCCTTACGGCAGCGGGCCCGAAAGCGGCTACTACAGCCAGGGCGGCATGTCCGACGGCACCGTGATGGAAGAAGGCGAGGTCGTCGACGACAACGGGCCGCCGCAACCCAATCCGCAACCGACCCCGACTCCCGCTGCCTCGCGACGGCCAGTCCGACGCACTTCCAACGTGCGGATGCGGCAGTCCAACCAGTACTCGAACTCGCAATACTCGAACTCGCAGTATTCCAACTCGCAATACTCGAACTCGCAGCAGGGCCAGAACATGCCGCAGTATCGCGGCCAGAACACCCAACAGTATTACGATCAGTAAGCGGCCTAGCGCCGCCGACTGGTATCCCCAGCGACAAGCCGTCCAGCGCGACGGCTTGTTGCTTGCGCGGAGGAGCTCGCGGTTACGCCGGCAACTGCTCGGCCATGTCGCGGGCGTGATAACTGGAGCGCACAAACGGGCCGCTGGCCACCTGCTTAAAACCCAGCCGGCGGGCCGCCTGGCCCAGCTCGTCAAACTCCGGTGGTGGCAGGTACCGCACCACCGGCAAATGCTCCGGCGACGGTTGCAGATATTGTCCCAGTGTCAGCAGGTCGCAACCCACGTCGCGTAAGTCGGCCAGCGTGTCGAACAGTTCGTCGCGCGTCTCGCCCAGCCCGAGCATCAGCCCGCTCTTGGTGCGAATGGCCGGATTCAACCGTTTGACCCGGGCCAGCAGTTCCAGCGTCCAGCGGTACTGGCTTTTGCGGCCACGGACGACGTGATACAGCCGCGGGACGGTCTCCGTGTTGTGATTGAACACCTCGGGAGCCGACTCGACCACGCGTTCGATGGCCCCCGGCTTGCCCAGGAAATCGGGCGTGAGCACTTCGACCGCGGCACCCGTGGCGGCCCGCACCGCCAGCACTGAGCGATAAAAATGCTCGGCGCCGCCGTCGGGTAGATCATCGCGCGTGACGCTGGTAATCACGACGTGCTTGAGGCCCAGCCGCCGGCTGGCCTCGGCCAGCCGTAGGGGCTCGTCGTCTTCGACGGCCTGCGTCTTGCCTTTGGCCACCGCGCAAAAACCGCAGGGCCGCGTGCAGACGTTGCCCAGGATCATGAACGTGGCGGTCTTCTGCGAATAGCACTCCATGCGGTTGGGGCACTTGGCATTGTCGCAGACCGTCTCCAGCCGCAACTCCTCGAGCAACTGGGCCGTGAAGTGGTTGGCGTTGCCCAACGGCACGTTACGCTTCAGCCACCGCGGCAGCCGGGGCTGCGAGCCGGCCGGCACCGCGGCCGGCAATTCGACGATCGGCAGGCTATCCAGCACGGGCAGTCGCTTCCCGGGCCGGCTGCGGCCGGCGCACTAATAGCGGATGGCCTGAATAGACATGATAGCGCGGCGCGCCCAGCGCGGCCGACACGTGCCGCACCACGCGTTCGCGCATGCCCGACATCCGCAGCCCGTGGACCCGTTCGCTGGCCAGCGAGCTCATCGGCGCAGCTTGCACGCGGTCGCTCCGGACGCCGCGCACCAACTGCATCGGCGGCGCCACGTTCAAATAAGCGCCGAAATACGTCACCCAGCTTTTGATGGCTGCCGCAATGGCCACCAGTTGTCCGCTTCGGCCCCAGACTCCATGCCTGTCGCCCGGCGGCAGAGTTTGAAAGCCCGCCTCGACGAGTGCGGTCCGCAGGCCCGCTTCGAGCCGATCGAGGTATTCGCCGACCCGATACGCGTGCCAATCGAGCGGCACGATCGGATAGACGGCCAATTGACCGGGTGCGTGGAGCAGGGAGCCGCCGCCGCGGTTGACCCAACGGACGTCCAGGCGGCGGCTGAGCAGGTCGGCCGTGTCGAAGCGCACGTCGGCCCGCGAGCCTTCGCGGCCGATGGTAATGCTTGCCGGATGTTCGCAGACCAGCAGCGTGATCTGCCCGTCCGAGCGGCCGGAGGTTTCGTACACCAGCCGATGCTGGAGCGCCAGGCACGTTTCGAAGTCGACTACGCCCAGCAGATGCGCGGCGGCTGCCGGCGGACTTTGCTTGCCAGTGGTGGGTCGTCGCGACATGGTAGCTGGATCGAGGAAACAGTCTGAGAGTCTTGTATCGGGCCGCCGCCAGCGAGTAAAAAGCACGCAACAAACCGGATTGTTCGATTCCCGCAGGCCCCGGCTGCTTGTACTCTAACAGCCGTGCCGGCGCCGCGAAAGATCGAACCGGCCCGGTAGGTGCTGCGACCTCCAGCGGCCTCCGAGTGGGGCGGACGATCAAACATCAACCAGGTCCGGCTCGGCTCGCCGGACCTACAACGAAAGCTGCAGACTTATTTCGGCAAAGAAGCAAAAACCCAAGGCCGACCCGCCCAGCCGCGATAACGAGCGGCTGATTACGACCAACCGCAAAGCGCGGCACGAGTACGAAGTGCTCGACACGCTGGAGTGCGGCCTGATGCTCACCGGCAGCGAGGTCAAGAGCCTGCGCACCGGCCGCATCTCGCTGGACGAGGCCTACGGCCGGGTCAAGGGCGCCGAAGTCTGGCTCATCGGCTGCGACATTCCCGAGTACGTGCAGGCCAACCGCTTCAACCACGAACCCAAGCGGCCGCGCAAGCTCTTGCTGCACCGCCGCGAAATCAACAAGTTCGCCAACCGCGCCTTCGAGCAAGGGCTGACGCTCGTTCCGCTCAAGATGTACTTCAAAGAGGGCCGGGCCAAACTGCTGCTCGGACTCTGTCGCGGTCGCAAGGTCCACGACAAGCGCGATAAACTGCGCAAACAGACCATGCAGCGCGACATCGACCGCGCCATTCGGCGAGGGTGAGGGTGAGGGGCCCGCGCCTTCGTCATTTGGGCCGGCCGCTGGGATGAGGCAAATCTCGCGGTGCCTCGGGCCAGTCACTCCGATTGATTGCTGGGCCAGTTCGGCATTTCATTTGCTCCGGTGATGGCGGCGTGGTCGACCGGCGGTCCCACGGTTTTAAACCTGCATTTAAGGAGACGCGTCTCATGGCGGCCCCGACACTCGAAAAGACATTGGAGCAACAGAGTTGGCTCGGACCGGTCGACACGGCCATGACCGCGGTGGCCAACGTGGCCGTTCCCAAAGCGCACTGGCTGCAAAAGGTGCGAAACTTTCTGCATGGCACCTGGTTGGGCCATCCGTTGCACGCGGCGATCTCGGACGTGCCGGTGGGGGCGTTTACGGTCTCGACGATTTTGGACATCGTCGAAATGACGACCGGTCGAAAGGATCTGGCCCCGGGGGCCGATGCCGCATTGGTCATCGGCCTGGCCGGCTCTGCGTCGGCCGCAATCACGGGGCTGAACGATTGGCAGCATGTCGACAATCCGGCCCGACGCTTGGGGATTCTGCATGCAGCCATCAATGGATCGGGGTCGAGCTTGTTCCTGGCGTCGCTCGTGATGCGGCGCCGGGGCCATCGGCCGGCAGCCCAAGCCTTGGGCATGCTCGGCTTTGGCGCGGTCATGGCAGGCGCCTGGTTCGGCGGCCGGATGGTGTTCCGGGACAAGGTGGGCGTCGATCATTCCCGGCGTGAGGACTTGCCGACGCACTTTGTCGATGTGCTGGATGACGCCGACCTCAAGCCGGATCGGCCGCGGCGCGTCGAGGCCGATGGGGCGGCGATCGTGCTGGTGCGCCGCGAGGGGCGGATTTTTGCGCTGGCCAATGCCTGTTCGCACGCGGGCGGGCCCCTGGCCGAAGGCGAGTTGGAGGGTAACAGTCTGCGTTGCCCCTGGCACGGCTCGCGCTTTTGCTTGGAAACCGGCCGGGTGCTGGACGGCCCGGCCACGATCGCGCAGCCGCCGTTGGAGACGCGCGTCCGCAACGGACGCATCGAAGTCCGGATGCCACCGCAACAGGCCTGATGGGCCGGGGCGATTCTCGCAAAGCGTTTGATTCGGGCCGGATTTTTTGCGACGCTTAAGCAGTGCCCAAGCGAGCGTGCGGCGCGCGCCGCCCCGCGACGCGAGTTTCGGGCCATTGCGCCGACCGTCAGAATCCAACCCGGCATCGTTCATGAGCCGTCATTGGCAGCCGCTGGTGCAGCTAGTAGGCCGGGCGTGCCTGGGCCTGGTGTTCCTGTCTTCGGCGGCCACCAGGTTGCGTCACTTCCACGAACGCAGCGGCGGTTTGGCACTCGACGGCGCGCCGGAAGCCGGCGTGCTGTTGGGCGTCTGGATCGCGCTGGCCATCGCCGGCGGGCTGACCGTGGCTTTGGGCTGGCGTACCCGCTGGGGTCTGGCGCTGCTGGCCCTGAGCACGGTGCTCGGGCAGTGGATCGACGGCAAATCCACGCCGGCCACGTTTTCGCTCGGCCTGTCGTCCGGGGCCGCCAAC
>DATCFX010001385.1:0-4124 GCA_036509275.1 Pirellulales bacterium
CGTGCGGGCCTACGACGTCGATAGCGACGGCAATACGCACTTCATTGTCATGGAGTACGTGGAAGGCCGCGACTTGCAGCAAACGGTCAAGAAGGAAGGTCCGCTGCCGTACGATCGGGCCGCCGAGTATATCCGGCAGTCGGCCGAGGGGTTGGCCCATGCTCATCAGGTCGGGCTGATTCATCGCGATATCAAACCGGCCAACTTGCTGCTCGATCTGCGCGGCACGGTCAAAGTGCTCGACATGGGCCTGGCCCGTTTCTCCGATGACAAACAGGCCTCGCTGACCGTGGCTCACGACGAAAACGTGCTGGGTACGGCCGATTACCTGGCGCCCGAGCAGGCCATCAACAGCCACAACGTCGACCCGCGCGCGGATCTCTACAGCCTGGGCTGTACGCTGTATTTCATCCTGACGGGCCATCCGCCGTTTCCCGAGGGGACGCTGGCCCAGCGGTTGATGAAGCACCAATACGAGGAGCCGGCGAGCATCCTGAACGACCGTGCCGACGCGCCCGAGGATTTGCTCGCCATCTGCTCGCGGATGATGTCCAAGACCGTGGCTGGGCGTTTCCAATCGGCCGACGAAGTGAGTCAGGCGCTGGCCGCCTTCCTGGCGCATAAGCCAATTCCCGCGGCCTCGGGCGTCGCCAGCGGCGGCGGCTTGGCCGCCCGATCGCCGTTGCCGGCGCGGCGTGCCGAGGGTTCCCGCGACCGGCCTAGTGGTTTGGGGAGCGGCGGGCTGGCGGGTGGTCTTTCCGGCGGCGACTTGCACCGCGGCGAAAAGACGCCTTCACGCCCATCGTCCATGCAGGACACGTCGCCGAACCTCGAACAGCCGACGATCAAAGTCAGCGGCGCCAACAGCGACCCGGTGCTGCGGCGCAAGAGCGGCGAGATCAAAGCGCCCTCGGGCAGCTCGCCCAAGCAGCCGGCGAGCAAAAAGCTGGTGGTGGCCAAAGCGCTGAATCCGCTATCGGACATTGCGTCCGCGTCGGACGATCGTGCGGAGCGCGCCGACCGCGCAGCCAGCAGTTCGAATTCCGCTGCGCGGCGGCGCGGCAAATCGGCGGGCTCGCGCAGCAAGGCCCCGCCGACGGTCGTGGTCAACACGACGCTGGCCATCTTCGTCGCCACCGTGCTCTCGATGATCGCCATCGCCCTGGCGGCGCGGTAAGCGAAAATCGCCGCTTTCTGGCTTTTGGCCCCCTCGCGGGCGGAAATCCGCCACGCAACCCCCCCGGGAGGTTTTCTGTAACCTCCTGCTGCATCGGCACTTAAATTGTTCACTTGCCGGGTGCTGGGCTTCGTTTTTAGGATGGAATTGTGGTTGGCAGCCGTCCGTAGCACGGTAAGCGTGCCAGTTCCACAGCGGTTGGCCAGCCGGCAATCGCTTTTCCCCGAGGGATCGCACGGTCCTGAGGCAGGGATGCCATCGTCCGAACGGTTCGGTTTTGGTGTCAGGCTTCATCTGGGAAGGGCGCGCGATGCGTCGCGAAATGAACTCACTGCGTGGCGGCAGAACTCCTCGGCAAAGCCATTCGGATCGTCTCGGTTTGCCGAGCGCCAATCGTGCGGCGCTCAGCAAACGCGTGCGGGGCAAACGTGCGCGCGGCGGTCAGTCGAACGAACGGCTGCCCTTCGTCCCGCCGGAAACCTGGCACGAGCCGGTTGAAAGCGGCCGGCCGTATCGCTTTGTGCTGCAAGCGCCCGGCCGGGGTTATCGGCACGTGCTCACGGTCGACGAAGTTCGCCAGCGGCTCGATCAATTGCCCGATTGGTTTACCCAGCCGTTGGAGGTCGTGCAATTCAGCCAGATGACGCGCAAGAAGCAGAGTTTCCCCTGCTATGGCATGCAGTGGGGCGCGGCGCTGTACCTGTATCCGATCGAAGAGGGCCTGGTCGAGTACTACAACCAGCCGCCCAAGCCCAGCCAGGTGAACGAAGCGCGGATGTACGGCGGCCGCTGGGTGCAGGAGTCGGGCAATATCTGGAAGTTGGTGTGGACGCTGCCGGCAATCAAGGATTTTTATCTCAACAACATCCTGATCCATGAGTTGGGGCACTTGCTCGACGACCGCAACAACCGGGCAGCCGACCGTGAGCGCTTTGCCGAGTGGTTCGCCGTGCGTTATGGTTACCGCCCCACGCAGGGCCAGCGCCAACCGCACAAAAAGCCCGTACACCGTCGGCATCACGCGCGCTAGGGATCGGCCGAAAAACAGCTTCCACTTTTCCCGGCTTCCTCACCCTGCCATCTCCCGCAAGGGGAGAGGACTGCGGAGGAACCATTTTTCCGTCGATCCCAGGGGATGAACGGACCGTTTGTCATTGCCGGACGTAGATCGGATTGGCGAGAATCCAGGGGCGGAGTTCGCCGGCCAGATCGAGCCAGGCTTCGACGCGGTAGACGCCGGCCTGATGAATGGGCCAGGCCGCCTGGTCGCCATCGTGCCGGTCGATCTCATGGCCATCGCGGAGCAGCTTGAGGCGGCAGGGCAGGGGAGCGGCCGCCCGCAAAACGAGCCCCCCGTCTTGCGCGATTTCCCTGCCGAGTACGACTTCGCTGCCCAGCGGCCGGCGCTGGGCGGCCATTTCGGCCTGGAAGATAAAGCCCGTGGGGTCGGCCATCCAATCGAAGCCCACGTAGGCGCGACCTTCGCCGAGGGCTTGCCACACGCCGTCGTGGCTCAGTTCTTCGACGAGCAGATGCGTGGTCACGTGCCGCAGCAGCCGCTCGTACGGATCGAGATCGGCTTTCCAGACGACGGTGCCGGCTGCGGGCCGCGCGGTCGCCGGCTTGAGCACCGCGGTCGCCACGGCGCCCGGCAGCGAGATCACGCGCATGCCGCGAAAATCGACCACGTCGTAATCGCCTTTCGCGCTGACCACGATGCGGTAGACCTGGTTGTGATGTGCGTCGCACGCGGCGACGCCCGTCAGCCGGCCCGACTGGCACAGTTCGTCGTAGCGGCGCAAATAATGATCCGGATAATGCTGAAAGGCGGCCAGCGTTTCCTGCGGGTAATGCTCCAAACCCGACATGAGCAAGGCCAGGGCCAAGGGCGACACGAAGTCGATGAACCGGCCGTGCAGCTTGAGATCGCCATGCGTGTTGTAGATTTCGCTGCCCGTCAGATGTTGCAAGTTCCACTGCATGCGGGCTTCGAGATGCGAGAGAAACGCCAGGCCGCCGCCGCGCGTGGCGGGATCCACTAGCGCTTGCGCCCGGGCCGGCTGATCGCCCGTGGGCTGGTCGCCGGCCATGCTGTGCGTGGGAAACAGGAGCAGCCCTTCGGTTTCGGCCCCCGGCACCAGCAGCACGCCGTCGTGCAGCCCCCGGTGGCCATCGCTGAAATAATCGAAACGCGCGCTGGGGTGTTCGGTGAACAGGATGGCGTTGACGCCGGCCGCTTTGGCCGCGGGCAAGATCTCCTCCAGCTTCGCGTTGCTGTCATGCGACAACGACGAGTGGACGTGCAGCGCCGCGCGAATATCGCGAAAGCCCGACGCGATCGGCACGGCATGCCACTGGCCGGCCAGCGTTTCAATCGCTTCGTGCGTAGCCCGCAGCCGGTGGATTTGCAGCCGCTCGAGCGGCGTGAGCGCCGCGGCCGGCGAAGCGCAGGTTAGGAAAAAGATTAAGACCAGAAATACGAGGCGACAATACTTCATAGCGGATGCCGCTGAAAAAAATCCCACATCAAATCATTGGCCGAGATGTCGAGCGTCGAGGGGCCGAGGAAACCGAACGTCGAGACCCGGCCGGGCCAGGTGTGGCCGCCGCCTTCGATCGTAATCAGGGTTACTTCGGCATTGTCGCGGCCGGGGCCATAAACGCGGCGCGTGACCGGCATGGCGGTTTCGGCCGCCATCGTCAGCAGTTCGACCAGTGGCTCGCTCGGGCAACCATCGGCGGCCACCCAGGCGGCAACCGAATGCTCGACCGAATAGAACACCGCCTTGGACAGGCTCTTCAAACCCTTGCCGCCATTGTAAGGGGCGAACTCGTCGCCGGTGCCGTGAAAGTGGAGCACGCTCACGGGACGGCGCGGCTGGCAGTGGGCGCTGCCCATCGGCCCGGCAACCGGCGCGATGGCCGCGATCCGCTCGGACAGCTCGTC
>DATCFX010001386.1:0-1920 GCA_036509275.1 Pirellulales bacterium
GGGGGAGTGCGAGGCGCTGGCCCAACTGATTCGCACCAGCCTCGAGCGCGCCGGTTGCCAGCCGAAGGACATCGAATACATCAATGCGCACGGCACCGGCACGCAGCAGAACGATTCGCTCGAGATTCGCGGCATCCGCCAGGCCTTGGGCCGCGTGGCGGACCGCGTGCTGGTAAGTTCGAGCAAATCCATGCTTGGACACCTGGTGAATGCGGCCGGCAGCGTCGAGTTGGCCATCACGATCCTGGCCCTGCGCGACGGCTTCCTGCCGCCGACGCTGAATCTCACGGACCCGGACCCCGAGTGCGACCTGGACTGCATTCCCTTGGCGGGGCGCCGCGTGCCGGCCGAAACCGCCCTGAAGCTCTCCGTGGCTTTTGGCGGCCACCTGGCCGCCGTGATCGTCCGCCGCTGGAGCGGCAAAGGCATCAACCGCTCGCCGGCCTCCGCGCCCGCCATCAGCCGTCGCCCAGCGTCGATTTACGGCGAAGAATATGGTGGTAGTGTTGCGCAAATCGGTGGGCTTCGTCCCGCACATACTGTAGCAGCCGCAGCGCGTAGGCATGTCGGCTGAGCCGTAGCGGCTCGCTCTGGCCGGCCACGAAAATCTCCTCCTCGCGCTTGGCCAGCGACAACACGACGGGCGGCTCGATGCTCATCGCGCGAAACGCGGCCAGCCCGGCGTTGAGCTGCCCCTTGCCGCCGTCGATCAGCAGGATGTCGGGAAACGCCTGCCCTTCGTCCTCGAGCCGCTTGAACCGTCGGGCCACGACTTCGTGAATGCTGGCAAAGTCGTCGATGCCCTGCACGCCGCGGATGCGAAACCGCTTGTAGCCCGGCTTGAAAGGCACGCCGTCGATGAACTGCACGAGGCTGGCCACCGTCTCGTCACCGCCTAGATGGGCAATGTCCACGCCTTCGATCGTCCGCGGCTGCTCGGGCAATGCCAACACCTTTTTCAGACCGGCCAGCCCACGCTTGGGATCGACGTAAAACACCTCGGGCTGGACGTGCGTTTCCAGTTCGCCGCGGCGATCGAGCGTTTCGAGCATGTGGATTTCGTCGCGCAGCCGGGCCGCTTTTTCGAACTGCCGCGCGTCGGCGGCCGTTTTCATCTCGACGCGCATCTCCTTCAGCAGCGACGCCTTCTTGCCCTCCAAAAACATCCGCAGCCGGGCGATATCGCGGCGGTATTCGTCCTTCGAAATCCGCATGTTGCAGGGGGCCGTACACTGGTTGATGCTGGCCAGCAGGCAAGGCCGGAACCAGCGCCACTTCTCGTCTCCCTCGTCGATATCCAGGCTGCACGTGCGGAACTTGAAAATCTTTTGCAACACCTGGATCGCGCCCCGCAGGCTGCCGGCGTTGGCGAACGGCCCGTAGAGCTTCGTGCCCCGATCGCTGGGCACGCGGGTGAACTCGACGCGGGGAAAGTCCTCGCGCGTGAAGATTTCGAGATACGGAAAGCTCTTGTCGTCCTTCAGTTCCTTGTTGTACTTGGGCTGTACGTCCTTGATCAGCCGGGCTTCGACCAGCAGGGCGTCGACTTCGCTGTCGGCCGCGATGAAGTCGATGTCGCAAATATCGCGCACCAGCTCGCACGTGCGGCGATCTTCGGCCGCCGCCCGCAGGAAATAGCTGCCGGCGCGGGATCGCAGGTTCGTGGCCTTGCCGACGTAGATCACGCGGCCGGCCGCATCCTTCATCAGATACACGCCCGGCGTGGTTGGAAACTCGCGCACCTTGGCCGCGGCCTGCCGGAACCCCGGCTGGGGACTTTCGTCCGCGCCTTCCGGTTCGGGCAATTCGGGATCGGTAAGATCGGTCATCGTCGGTTGAGTCGATCGGCTAGAACTGGTAGGTGCCGAGAGCCGAGCGGCACCCCAAGCGAAGCGGGCGATTGGACCGAAACAAGGTCCG
>DATCFX010001387.1:0-2193 GCA_036509275.1 Pirellulales bacterium
ACTAGCGACAATGATCGAAAACAACCCTCGGCCGGCATCGGCGAACAAGCTGGGCAAATCGGCCGCGCGAACCCGCAACCCAAGATCGGCCGTATGTTCAAAGGTTTCGTACATCGGCCGCACCGTGCCGTTGCCATGCCCGACAATTGGCGAGCCCGCCCCGGGTGTCGGCCCTAGGAGTCTTGGCGTTCCACTTGCATCGTCCGTTGCGGGTCAACCAGCACGCGGCCGACCGTCTTGCCGGCCAGGATGCGTCCCACCGCGCCGGTCAACTCGTCCAAGCCGACTTCTTCCGTGGCGATGGCGTCGAGCTGCTTGGGCTTCCACTCGCCGGCCAGCTTGTGCCAGATGCGCGTGCGGGCTTCCAGCGGACACTCGACCGAATCGATGCCCAGCAGCGAAACATTGCGAAGAATGAACGGATAGACGGTCAGCCCCAGTTCCACGCCGCCCACCAGCCCGCAGGCCGCCACCGCGCCGCCGTGCTCGAGCGAGCGCACCAGCGTGCTGAGCGTCTGGCCGCCGACCGTGTCGATGGCTGCCGCCCAGCGCGGCGGCAGCATGGGTTTTTGCGAGGTGTCGCTGACTTCTTCGCGCGAGACGATGCGGCGAGCGCCCAAGCGCGACAGATGCGCATGGGCCTCGGCTTTGCCGGAGGAGGCAACGACCTGGTAGCCGGCCTTGGCCAAAATGCCCACCGCCAGGCTCCCCACGCCGCCGCTGGCCCCGGTGACGACCACTTCGCCGTGGCCCGGCTGAATGCCCTGCCGCTGGAGGGCCTCGACGCATTGACCGGCGGTCAGACCGGCCGTGCCATAGATCATCACTTCGCGCAGCGAAAGCCCCTCGGGCAGCGGCATAATCCACTTGCCCGACACGCGCACGTACTGGGCAAACCCGCCCCAGGTGTTCTGGCCCAGGTCGAAGCCGGTGATGAACACTTCGTCGCCTGGCTCGACCAGCGGCGTATGACTTTCCTCGACGACGCCGGCCGCATCGATGCCCGGCACGTGCGGAAACGTGCGCGTCACGCCCGGATGGCCAGTGGCGCTGAGCGCGTCCTTGTAGTTGAGCGACGAGTAGCTGACCCGCACCAGCACTTCGCCGGCCGGCAGATCGACGACCGATTTGCGGGTCACGCGGCCGTGCAGCTTGCCCGCGCTATCCTTCTCGACCAGGTAGCAATCGAAGCCTTGCGGAACCATGTTTACCAGGCCCTCACGTCAACGAAGACTTCTGAACCAGGAGAGCAACGCCCGCGTTTTCGACTGCAAGTGCAGTTCGGCTCAAATGTACGCGTCGCCGGCTGCCGGCACAACCAAGCGGCGACGGTTTGGCCTGAGGCATGCTTTATAGGATCACAGCCCGAAATTATGCTGGATCTAGTTCTAGTCTCGATGATCTTACGGCCCCGTTCATCAAGTTGGCGGTGTCTTTTTCTGCCAAGCCGATTCGTGTGATTGGGCGGACTTCGCGGTAAGATCCCGCCCATGACTGGAACCTTGACTCGCTAGCGGCGTCTCCTAGACTGAATCAGGGGGGACTAAAGTGCGGACGTACTCGATGCCGATGCCAAGGACGGCGACGGGCCGCGCTGGCGGCCGCACAATTCGGACGTGCCTTGAGAAAAGCCGCGATACGCCTGCGGCTTTATTTTTTGCGCCCGTAGAGCGAAGTCACGATGGTGCGCCCCCGGCATACCAACAGAGAAATTGAAGCGGCCGTCGCCTATGCCGAGAGCCCATGCTGTCAACGACTGACCATCAGGACATGCCAGAACGAACGCGATATGCGTTCACGCTCGCGCTGTCGGCCACTGAGCTTACTGATGAGATTGCGAGCGCAATCTATGCCCTCGGACTGGACGACGCCTTGGTCGGGGAGAGCGGCGGCAATGTCTACGTGGACTTGGACATCGAAGATACCTGCTATGCCGATGCAATCATCAATTCGATCCAAAAGGTGGAACGCGCTCTGCCTGGTACGCGAGTAATCGGCGTCCACCCGCCTGGGAAGGATACGATCGAAATGGTAAATGCGTACCTGAAAACGCGCGGAAGCCAGGCGTCCGCGCAATGGGGCAAGCTGCTCGCAAAAATTTAGGCGAGCGCCTTAACCAAATCATCGGCTACGAGGCTTATCTTGCCCCGGGTAGCCGCCTCAACAAAGAAGTCAGCAAAAACCAAGCGGCCA